>JAHDHK010000297.1 GCA_020631335.1 Chromatiales bacterium | reverse complement strand
ATTCAGCGGCCAGGTACGTTGCTATTGCTGTCACGATGATCCTCGGCATTTGGAGATTCAGGACGTTTGCTTCCATGCTGATTGCCTTGTTGACGCGATTATCAATGGACTTTCTTGATCTGATGGCGGGATTGCAAGCAGGTTTAATTGCCGACTGGACGGGGGTAGCTCAATCGATGGCGTTCTTCCTTATACCAAACGGGTTCGCTATCGCGTCTTTGCTATATATCAATTGGAAAAAAAATCTATAGAGCCGCGAAAGAGACGCTACGAGCACTGCAATTAAATGTCGACTTGTGCATCAAAGGGAAAGCGGGATTGCATCTGAAGCCGGGGGCCTATTGTCTAAACCAATCATCACAAAAGCTGACAATCAACTGGTATTGATTACTTTGTGATCAAAGCGATTCAGGGTTACTCTGGAAATAGGTTTCCTGACTTTTACGGGATCATTCATATTAGTCCTACTTTGGAGGTATTTATTGATTTAGCGCTGAAGGCGGACCGTTCGCCAGTACATTCAATTGATTGCTCAGGGTGCTTTGGTGCCCGATATGCACACGGTGGATGCGCCTGGCGCTTATCTACCCTACGCGACTACGCGCCATTGCGATTGGAATGGGTGCGTAACGGAAGTATATGCTCAGACGTTCTCGCACACCGTCTGGCTTGTAAAGCCCCAAACCCGGTTTATGCCATCCAATTCCCGGCTTATGGGTACCCCGCCACTCAAGTGGCCTTTTTTGTTACTGCAGGCTGTTGGTTGATTGTGTTGCACATAGCGGGGCAGCCTGGCTCGTCTTTGCCGGATGCTTTATCGTTTGCACCTCCGATTTCGGTCTTAACGTGCCTGGAGGTTTCCGGCATGATTGGCGGGTGATATGCAGGCTTGAATAAGAGGAACGGACAATGACTGAAGTTTCTGCCTTCCGTGCGGGGTTGTTTGCAGGTAAACATGTGGTGGTCACCGGTGCCGGTCGAGGGATCGGTGCGGCAATCGCGGATTATTTGCTGCAGGATGGGGCGGTTGTTTTTGCGCATCTTGGCCGCAACGGTAATGAGGCACATTGGCATTTTCCGCCAGCGCATGTCACTCAGGAGTCTCTGATTACCTGTTGTGCTGATTTGTCAGATTCCGAGGAGACTGAATCAGTGGCGGATCAGGCGATAGCATCACTTGGTCATGTCGATTTACTGATCAATAACGCCGGTACTATGCTCGGTCGTGTTCCTTCCGCTGAAATGACTGCCGAACATTATCAGCGTGTGTCCAGTCTTAACGCTCAGTCGGTTGTGGTGATGACTACGCGCCTGTTACCGGCTTTGCAGAAGGCTGTGGCAAAGGGTGCTTCGCATGAAGGCGGTATTGCACAGGCGGCTGTAGTCAATGTCACTTCTATATCTGCGGACACCGGAGGCAGCCCGGGCTCATCGATTTACAGCGCAGCCAAAGGTTTTGTGTCGACGTATACCAGGTCACTTGCGACTGAGCTGGCGGCCCATAGTATTCGGGTGAACGCCATTTCTCCGGGAACGATAGACACTGATTTTCATCAGCGCTATTCCAGTAAAGAAAAACTGGCACGTACTGCTGCCAATACGCCCCTGGGCAGGCTTGGTACCGCTGATGACTGTGTGTCAGCCTGCCTGTTTCTGGCGGCACCGCAGATGAGTGGCTACATCACCGGGCAGATCATCGGCATTAATGGCGGTATTGCGTTCTAATTGCCGCTTATCACCCCGGTTGCGCGATATAATCCGCCGGATCTCATAAAAAAGGTGGCAAGTGAATGGCGATAAGAATGCCGGAGAACTCTCTGTTTGCAATTCTGTTGCGTTCTTCCTGGTGGTACAGCGCTCTGGCAGGTGCGGTGTTGCTGGTGCTGTCGGCGGCCATCGCCCGCGGGCAGTTTTTAGTGGTGGGCATAGCGTTGTCGCTGCCGTTTTTCGGTATAGCGGCGTACACAGCCTACAAACAGTTACAGCGGCCCAATGCTAAAAGAGTGGCCGAGGTGGCAAAGCAGGCTCGTAAAATGTCCGCCACTAAGATTGCCGAGGAAATTGCGGCCAACTACCTGCCTGTTCGCTTTGAGTCAGCGCCTTTTAGCGGTAATGCGGCTGACATGCAGCTTACTCGCGGGTACCGCAAGCTGCTGTTGTGCTCCAAAAGATTTAAAGCAGCCAATACGGGGATAGAGTCGCTGAAACAACTGGTTGCTGCAGGCGAAAAAGTAGAGGCGACCGGATATCTATACGTAACACTGGGTGAGGTATCGGACAATGCCCGGGTCTATGCACAGCAGCAGGATATCGAATTGATACAGGCTGCTGAGCTGGCCGCATACTTTGATCGAAAAGTGAAAATCGAATAATTGTGTGGCACGCGATGCTTGCGTTCAGTATGTTATTACCTGTTGCTCTTTATACCTCGTGCAAGCCGATCGAGACTGAGGTTTAGTCATTGATGACGGTATAACTGCCTTCAATCGGTGGCCGTTGCTGGAGATCGTCATTTTGTTTTGCGGGGCGAACACTATTTTCCGGCAGCACACCTGAGCTGTGCGCTTTTCGCACACGGTGACGCAGCGTTGCCACCGCTGCCATGCCGGCAAACAACATCATCAGCATTGCTCCGATTGCCAGTGGCAGCATCACAATAAAGACAGCTGCAGCAGCTATCGCAGACAGTCCCTTTGCCACGTAGAATTTAATATTGTCGAGCATGTCAATGTGTTCCTTTTTGTGTCATTCGTAGTATCGGCTGACGCCATCCATTAAACATCGCTCACTCGCAACAGCTTGTAACAGCCTGTAACAACCAGCCGATCCCCGGGCCTCACCGGCTTCGGGTGTGTCGCGATCACACTGAGCGTGCTGCTCCTGCACAACAGAATCCTGCGCGTGATTCCCCGTCTGCAGAACGTGGATTATTGACCCGATCCGGATTTCGCCTCCCGTGTAGTCAAGTTTCTAACGGCAGTACCGCAACGTACGGAAACGGGTGGGGATCCCGGGTTCACCGGCGCTTTCAATGACCGGGTACGCAAAAGAACCGATTATCAATCAGTAAAGGATCGAAGTTGATGCAGTTTTTAAAAACGCTGGCGGTTTGCCTGACTGCTTTTGCGATAGGGGCATGCGGCTCGGCAGATGAAACCGCAAGCAAGGTAGATCCGGGCCTGGCTAGCGGCTGCTCCGCAAATGGCATAAAGCAGTGGGCCTACGAAAATATGACAGACTACTACCTGTTCGCTGATCAGGTGCCGGTAGTGAACCCTGCCAGCTATGCCACGGCCGCCACGCTGGTGGAGGACTTGCGCGTGCTGCCTTTCGACCGTTTTAGCCGGGTGACAACGACCAGTGGCGACGAGGAAGTGTTTGTCGAAGGGAAAAGTTTTGGTATTGGTGTGATCTGGCAGAATGACAGTGCCGGTGATCTGCGGGTGGCAGCGGTTTACGATGACTCGCCATTGGGACGGGCGCAAATCAAACGGGGTTTCAAGCTGACGTCGATCAACAACGTGCTGCTGGAAAATCTGTCGAATGACTTGTACAACGAATTTGTCGGTACGCGCGAAAACCCGGCAACTTCAACCTGGAGTTTTGAAGACCCGGCATCCGCTCAGGAATACACCGTGTCGATAACACCGGCATTGTTTGACATCAACACTGTATTGCACAGCCAGACCCTATCGGTTGCCGGCTACAGTGAAAACATCGGCTACCTGGTGCTCGACAGTTTTCTGGGTACCACAGAAGCAGAGCTCGATGCGGCCATAGCCGGTTTTCGTCAAGACAACATCAAAGAGCTGATTCTGGATCTGCGTTACAACGGTGGTGGTCTGGTGAGCGTGGCGACCAAACTCGCCAGCCAGATAGCAGGTACAGCGACCGAAGAGAAACTGCTGATGGAGTATCGTCACAATGTGACTTATTCCGAATTCGATTTCGCGATAAATTTTGAAAGTGTAGAAGACAGCCTGAATCTCGAGCGGCTGATTGTATTGACCTCCGGCTATACGGCATCGGCATCGGAACTGGTGATCAGTGCGCTGAGCCCGTACATCGAGGTGGTGACCATAGGCACCCGCACCGTCGGAAAACCCTACATCTCGTTTGGCAACGACTACTGTGGAGAGCGCTTACATGCGCTGCAGGCCGAAGGGTTCAACGCCGGTGATGTGAGCGTCTATGGCGGTATAGCACCCTCGTGCGGCTCTACCGATGATGTGACCAGCGATTTCGGCGCGATCTCTGAGGGTATGCTGAATGATGCGCTCGATTATCTGGAATTCGGCCGTTGTGATACCCCGATACTGGCCTCGGCCCCCGGTCTGCAGAATGACGATAGTCAGGGTTTGCGCAGTATCAGCGCAATGGCGAGACCGGGCTCCACCGGTGGTGCACGCATCGATCGTCCTGCCGGGTTTTAATCGACCAGCCGGCCACGGCGGCTTCTCCCGAATCAGCGAATTCTTCTGTACGGTTACCGTTCAGGGGGCGTGTCCTATATCATCGTGGGACTTTTTTCTACGTTGACGGGACATTGAGAAAAATAAACCTAATCCAGCAAGTGATCCGGGCAGCCGGATCACAATGCCGTATTCAGATATCTGCAACGGTTTGTATCGTGGCTATGTTGCTGACTGCCTGCGATGGGGGAAGTCACACGGTAGGCATCGACAACGGGCAGTTGTCCGTACCGGTGCCGGATAACATCCGTCAGATCGCGGCGTTGTCCAGCAATCAGCTGGAGATTCAGATCAGCGTTAACGGCAGTGTGGCGCGATTTCTACCGGTTACCAGCGATGACGACACCATAAGCACGGTGGTAAACATGCCGGCAGAACAAAGTAATGAAATTACCATCGCCTGGTTTGCGATTGTTGGCTCGCAAAAAGTCATCCTCGCCGATTTCACCGAAATTGTGACTCCCGGTACGCCCGAGCTGGATGTGCTGAATTACAACAGCACTGGCGAACGTTTCGATGCTGACAACGATGGTCGCAGCAACCTTGACGAGGCCATCGATAACAGAAATCTGCTTTCTCAGTTTGACCTTGAAGTGCCATTCCTGAACAGCTTCGGCGGGCCGGTTGCTCAAATCACCGATGACGGAGTTGACGGTGATACCTCGGGCGGTGGTCAGATAGAAAATGATGAAAACAGCACTTTCCGCCTCAGACACAACGGCACGCAACTCATTGTGAATGTGTGTGGCAATGATCAGACACTCATCGGTGATAACAGCGCACCGGGGAGTAACGGTCAGTATTGGCATGACGACACTGTTTTTATCTACATTGATGGATCGGATAACGATAGCGAGACTTATGATCAGGTAGATGACTTTCAGTTTGCGTTTGTGCGAAATACAGAATCGTTTATCGTCTCCAAAGCGCCCCCTCAGTTTTGCCCGACCAACGATTGTGTGCAGTTTTCATTTTTCCAGAACAGCACAGAGTGTGAGTATGAGCTCAGCGTGACGCTGCCTCTGAACGAGCTAAATATCGCGCTCGATGCTCCGGTTGGATTCGATGTAGAGATTGTCGACGATGACGACGGTGGTTTGCGGGAAGGTTCGAGCGCGTGGATAGGCTTTGACGATCAGTCAAATGAAAAGCCTTCTACGTTCGGCACTATTCGATTGAACTGACACGGCATTGCAACCGCATTACAAGCCCCGCCATCAGACTCTTTTAAGCATTGATGCGGGCATCGGGTTAACGCAGCACGGGATCGGTGATTTCATTGTCTTGTGCAAGTGATCGATGGGGTTCTATCGACTGTTCCTGCATATGATCGTGGTAGGCCAGCACTGCATCAGCGCAGCTCAGTTTGTTTTCGATCACAGCCCGCAGCAGTCTGACCAGTTCTACCGGCGATTCCGCCAGGTTAATTTTACGTCCGAAAAGCGCGATACGTGCGCCGGCGGATTCAGCCTGTTTAGCCAGTTCAAACGTATCGCGTGTGGTGCCTGCAGCACCGCCGAGTATGCCGACAATCAGGTGGTCCGGGTCGTAAGCGGCCAGGTCTGACATTGCGCGGTGGCCGTTAAACTGCATTTTTAAAAACAAGGGTGCATCTGCGGACGTGACGCCCGCCAGCGTCTTCAGGATCATGTCGTTAACATAGTCGCCCAGTTCAGCGTTGTTCAGCTGAATGTCGTAAGCGGGGTTAAACACCTCCAGAAAGTGTTGCACGCCGGCAGCGCGGGCCTGTCGACGGAATACTTTATAGGCCTCAAGCGTTTTCAGATCGGCATCAATATCATTGTAAAAAGTAATGCTATACAGGCCGAAAGGACACAGGCTGGCGGCGTCTTCGGGGTGTACTGTGGCAAAGGGTTGCGAGGGGCTGTCGCGATACGCCGAGCCACGCGCAGACCATATGTCGGTGGTGTCATTCAGGCGTATTGCCGGGGTTACATCGGTGTTGTCGAACAGTGCCTGCTGTTGCAGCAGTTCTGCATTAGAGGCGGATGTCAGCAGAATATCAATCAGACCGCTTTGCGCAATGGCTGTCATGTTGGCCAGATATTGCTGACGGTTTTTAAAGCGCAGCCCTGAGTCATCGCCAGCGACCGGCCCCGGTGCGGCAACGCCGAACGCCATATCTCCGTCTTTGGCGTCGGCAATAATAAAGTCTGTGGGCTGGTACTTGCCGCTTTTTATAGACTCAAGTTTGTTCAGCAGTCTTTTATTGATCATTAGATTGTTGGCCTTTTGCAACCGCGTAATAATTGTATGGCTAGTCTGGATTATTCATCAGGATCCGGCGTCCGGATGTTTTTCTGGTGTCGAATAGACACACTGCAATTTTGAAACAGGTGTTCAAAAAGTAGTTTGGAACTGAATACATAGCACTTCGCCAGTATTTACTTGTCACCCGATGAATAACCCTCGCTAGAATTTGCGGAAAAAGCGTGTTCGATCAAACATGTCTTCCAGTGATTCCATGCGTTGACGAGTGGTTTCCCAGTCTTTTTCCTGCACCTGGGCTATCAGTGTTTC
>JAHDHK010000296.1 GCA_020631335.1 Chromatiales bacterium | reverse complement strand
GCGCTGCGTAGACATAGACAGTAACCTCGATTTCCGTGTCGTTGAGTTTTTGTTAAGCGAAAGACTGGAACAGCAACACGCATAGCGCAACGCAGGTGTTCCCGCAGCACGGGTAGTCGCGACTGCGCGTACGCGATTACACCACCGAATATAAAACGATTTCAGAGCACAGGCCCATGGACAATCAGCTTCAGCATAAAACTGTTTTTATCACCGGTGCAGGTGGTGTACTGGGGAGTACCTACATTCGCCGCATGTTGAGTGCGGGAGCAACAGTCGTGGCATCTGATCTGCCGGGGCATCGCGCAGATGCTCTGCTGGAAGCTCATGGTGAAAATAATCAATTTCACTTTTTTGAACTGGATGTGGCCGACGAAGACGGTGTCATCAGTCTGTTTCAGCAGTTTAAAGAGCACAATCTCAAACCCGATGTGTTTTTAAACAACGCGGCAATCACCGGTGAGATGCTGGTGGGTGAGGGCGGTACTATTCCTGATTTTGCCAACACCTCGGTGGATGACTGGCAGCGCACGCTGAATACGAATCTCACCGGTGCATTCCTGATAGCCCGGCAGATGGATCGTGACATCGTCGGCCAGTATCCCTGCAAGCTGATCAACGTGGCTTCTATGTATGCGTTAAACGGTCCTCACCATCAAATCTACGAAGGCCTGCCTTTCAGTTCTTTCTCGGCGTATTCGGCAACCAAGGCTGGCATTCATGGCTTAACCCTATGGCTTGCAGGCTACTGGGCAAAACGCAATGCGACTGTTAATACCATTGCTCCCGGTGCGGTTTTCAACGGTCATTCCGAAGTGTTTCAGGAAAGAGTGTCCGAATTAATTATGGCAGGTCGCATGGCAAAGCCCGATGAAATTGCCGACGTGATGTTGTTTTTATGTTCTGCACAATCCGACTACATGACCGGGCAGATGGTCAATGTCGACGGTGGTTTCAGTGGCTGGTAGTGTCTGAAGTGTTCTCAAGTAACCGTGTGATCGCTGATAAGGTTTTGTCTATGGCGCCCTGGTGTTGCGAAAAGAAATGAGCAACCTGATCCGGTGTGATGGTCTTTGTCCCCAGTGCTGCGCTTATTATTTTCTCGCTTAACTGGTCTGCATCAGCTGCTGTTTCCAGTACGCCGGCATCCATGGCTTCTACTGCCGGGTACTCAATCGTCCATAGTGTGGGGCCGACCAGTACCGGCTTCGATACCGCGAACGCTTCCGAAATATTGTGCGCGCCGGCCGGTGTGAAACCCCCGCCTACCACCACCAGGTTTGACAGCTGCAGGTAAAAATACATTTCACCCATCGAGTCACCCAGCAATACTTCAGCAGACGCAGGATCGTCAGAATCACTGACGAGATTTTCATTAAGCATTGTGGTTCGGCGTGTGACCTGCAACCCTGCATTGCCAAGCAGTTTTTCAACGTCAGTAAAACGTTCCGGCGCACGTGGTACGTAAACAAAAAGTACCGGCACATCTGATACGCTGCCTAAATGTTGCTGCACACGTTGAATGCAGCGAATATAGAGGTCATCTTCACCCTCAACCGCGCTGGCAATGGTAATGACAAAGTGCCGCTTGTAAAACTGATGTCGCAAACGGTCAGCCGCACTGAGTTGCGATTGAGGTATCGGCTGATCAAAGCGCAGTTCACCGGTAATGGCCACATTGTTCAGGCCGAGCGATTTGAAGCGCTGTTGCTGCAGATCGGATTTTACCATTGCACCGGCAAAACCCGACACCAGGCTTGCGCGTAAGCCGAGCCCTTTTATATCGCGGTGATAGCTTTTCCCCGGGTATTGTCCGTTGCATAAAAAAAGCGGGATCGCATTTTTTCTGGCACTGTCTATCATGCAGGGCCAGAATTCAACTTCCATCACCAGGCCGTATTTGGGTTTGAATGTCTTGTAAAACCGTTTAAACGCCCAATGCAGCTCCAGTGGAACATAGGCAACCTGTACCCTGCCTTGTTCAATTTCTGTCGCAAACAGACTTTGCGCTTCGCGTCTTCCCACCGGTGTGAAATGGGTGGTGACTATGGTTTCACCCTGGTTAAGCAGCGCTTTTATCAGTGGAACAGCTGAGCGCAATTCTCCCAGTGAAACCGCATGCACCCACACCGGATCTTGCAAAGCGTCTGGCGGGGCAGGGTGGATGCCGAAGCGTTCACGTAAATGCTGCGAATAAAGCCGGTCTTTTCTGCCGCGACGCCAGAGATAGAACAGCAACGGCAGCAGTAGCAGATAGTTAATAATCCGGTGAATCGAAGGCGCTAACACTCACGTTGATGGCTCACTATTTTCAGCAACTGTAAAGCGATCGCATCTACGTTACGGTTATTGTTTTCTGCAAGTCGCAAGGCGTTATCGGCCAGCTGTGTCTGTAGGGGTCTGTCGATCAGCAGTGCCGTCAGGTCCTCAGGGTTATTGATCTGCACGGCAGCATTGTTTTTGTGTAGTGACTGATAGTCATCGCCGAAGTTGTCAGTGTTCGGGCCATGCGCTATTGCACAATGCAACGCTGCAGCCTCCCACGGATTGTGACCCTGAATATCACTGTTGGATCCTCCAATCAGTGCACAGTGGCTAACCCGGTACCACAATCCCATTTCACCGAAGGTATCTGCAAGATAAACCTGAGCGTCATCAGCGTGCTGCTTATCCGACCGGGTGTTGATGCTTAAGCCTTTATCTCTAACTGCATTGATGATCTCCGGCTTTCTGTCGATCAGCCTGGGGGCAATAATCAACAGTGCGTCAGGGGTGTGTTCTAACAGTTGTCGGTGTGTCTGAATTGCCAGTGCTTCATCCTGCACATGGCTCGAAGCCAGCAACCATACCGGTCGATTGCCCAGTTGTTGTTCAAACTGTTCGCGAGTCGCTTTGTTATCTGCTAACTGAACCGCCGATGCCTTCAGAGATCCGCCTACGCTGGCATCCGCCCCTAACTGCCGTAAGTGAAGGGCAGTGTCATGGTCCTGTGCAGATACCCAGGCAAAACGATGGTACAAGTCGCGATACAGGCTTGCCGCGCGCGCACGCGATTGATAGCTTGATTGATTCATTCGTGCATTGACCAGTGCCAGTGGAATGTGGCGGCACGACGTGTGGTAAACCATGGCCGGCCACAGGTCCTGCTCTGCCCATACAGACAGCACCGGCTGCCAGTGGTTGAGAAAACGCATCACCGGGGCCTTTGCGTCCACCGGTAAAAACTGATGAACAGTGTTGTCCGGGCAGTGTTTGTTAAACACTTCAGCAGAGGCTCTGGTGGAGCTGGTCACTAAAAACTGCTGTTCGGGTTTGTATTGATGTAACGATCTGATCAGACTGCGCAGTGCTAACACCTCGCCTAAACCTACGCCATGCAACCAGATGATCTCACTGTCGGGCTTTGGGTGGGTGGCATAGCCGAGCTTTTCGCGGTATCGATCAGGGTGTTCTTTGCCGCGCTTAAGCCTGAGCTTCAGTCCGGCGTGATACAGCGGTGTGGCAATATGACTGAACGCAAGATAACTGCGAAGTGCCAGTGAGTCTTTGTGATTAGCCGCACTGTCTTTCAAGTTTACAGATCGCGAAAGCGTTTTTGCATCGGGTGTTGCCAGAATGATTCGTCAGATAATATCTCGACAAATTTCTGTGCTGCATGGCCTTCACCGAAGCCGGTGTGTGGCTGAGGTTTGGCACCCCAGTGTGTATCCAGAAATTCAATGATGGCCTTGCGATCCAGTGCATCACACGAAGTCACTGTCGGAGACAACGAACGGTCAGTCTGGCGGCTGCCGACATCCAGTGAAGGAATACCTAGAAAAGGCGCTTCGCGCACACCGGCAGACGAATTGCCGATCAGTGCATTGGCGTTTTTCATCAGCTCGGAAAAATACGAAAAGCGCATTGAAGGAATGATGCGAAAGCGCTCTGCCGGCATGGTATTGATGACATCAATAATCTCACTGGAGCCCGGGTCATTATTGGGCAGAATCAAAACAAAGTTACGCTGAGAGTCGTGCAAAGCACCGTAAAGCGACTGTGCCTGTTCGCCCATACTGGCCGCTTCGGAGGTTACCGGGTGAAATACACAGATGCCGTAGTCGGTAAACGGAATTTCATAGTGATTCAACACTTCGTCTATAGAAACCCCTGAAGACTGCGCATGGAAATCAAGTTCCGGTGAGCCTATCGTGAAAATAAGCTCTTCGGGTTCACCCAGGCTTCGCACTCGAATGGCAGCCTGTTCGGAACTGACAAAATGACAATAGGCAAGCTTGCTGTTGCAGTGGCGGAACAACTCGTCGATAGTGCCCGAGACTTCCCCGCCTTCTATGTGAGCCGAACGCACGTAATTGGTGGCGGCCACCAGCGCGCAGGCCAGTGCTTCCACGCGGTCGCCATGCAGGATAATCAAGTCGGGTTTGGTCTGTGCCACATAGGCTGAAAAGCCGGTGACCGTCTTTGCCAGCACCAGGT
This sequence comes from Chromatiales bacterium, assembly GCA_020631335.1. Taxonomy (GTDB): domain Bacteria; phylum Pseudomonadota; class Gammaproteobacteria; order Granulosicoccales; family Granulosicoccaceae. Next base: position 2,553 of record JAHDHK010000296.1, on the reverse strand, counting down.
CCTGCGGATCACCTTCTTTCTGGTTGATGTATTCGTAAACCGTAACACCGGTAACCCGGTTGACTTCGAGTTTAGTCAGGCCGTAGCTGTCCAGCATATGCATGCCGGTTACAAAAAAGGTCACATCAAAGCCCGCATCCCTGGCTTTAATCGCCAGTGGTTCCAGCTTGCCGAAGTCGGCACGGGTGCCGGTAACGAACAACAAAGACCTATGCATGAGTAAATTCAATCTGCCGGATCATTCCACCAGATCATTCCATTTGAGCTGTTCGTTGCGTTTAACGCTTCTGGTGAGTTTTTTACCGACAACCCGGTCAAACTCGTAGCCGGGTATTTCACCGGAACCCGGTCTTCTTGCCCAGATGTCTGACTCTGTAATCGTGGTACCTGAATCGAGATCCCGATCAGCAACCACAGAGGCGCGTGCAAACCGATAGACATCTTCTTCGGCGCTGCTGCGAACTTTCGGGTTCATCAGTGCGGCATGAATCTCGCGGCTGCGATCAATCAGAAATCTCAGTTCTGCCGGGTCCATCGAACAGCTGATGTCCGGTCCCTGACGATACCGGGTGTCGGTGTAATGCCGTTCGAGTATACAAGCGCCAAGTGCTACCGATGCCAGCGCCATCTCGGGACCGATGGAATGATCTGAAAACCCGATCTGAGCATTGGGAAACGCATTGCGTAGTTCAACCACCCCCTGCAAAGAAACGATCTCCGGTGGTGACGGATATAAATTGGTGCACTCCATCAGCGCGTAGTCGATACCCGCGTTATCAAGAATGGCAACTGACGCTTGCAGGCTTTCAATGGTTTGCATGCCGGTAGACATGATGACCGGTTTGCCAAAGCGAGCGATGTGTCTGATCAACGGCAGGTTGTCCGCCTCTCCGGAGCCGATTTTAAAAGCCGGTACGTCGATCTCTGCAAGAAAGTCTGCCGCACGACGTGAAAACGGAGTGGAGATATAAATCAAACCGATAGATTCGCAGTAATCCTTCAGGGCGATTTCGTCATCCGCGCTTAACGCGCATTTCTCCATGACCTCCCATATAGACACATCGGCATTGGGCGGGAAGATGGATTTCGCCTCATCAGTCATTTCGTCTTCCAGGAAATGCGTCTGATGTTTTATGCACTCGCAGCCGGCATCGCGGGCGAGCTTCGCCATGTGTTTAGCGGTATCCAGCGAGCCGCCGTGGTTGATGCCGATTTCGGCAATAACCATAGGCGCATGTTGAGAGGATATTTCGCGTCCGGCAATTTTCACAGGTGGTCGTCAGCTTGTTCGGGGTAAGAGGGTGCAGCTATCCGGGGTCAACAGCCGGGTTGGACAAAGCAGCCAGTCATTGAGCCGGGGCAGTACGCACCGGTTAGTGCCCCGATTTTAATGGATTGGCCGCAGTGATGCTGCTGTATTTAGCGTGCGGGTTGGTAATGGCCGTTGCGCGCGGTTTATTGCAGGTTGGCGCTGTGAGCGCGACTAGGGTAAATTTCACTGAACGACAACGGGGGAAGGCAATGACGCTGAGTGATCTGGAGCTAACCGAATTTGAAGAGACCGGTTTTATATTCAGGCCGGGGTGTTTTACAGCGGACGAAGCCTCGTTGCTTCGCGAAGCGGCCGCTGAAGTCTACGCAATGGATCGCAAGGAAGTCTGGCGCGAAAAGACCGGCGCTCCGCGAACCGCTTTTGCCGCACATACCTACCATGACACCTTTGCCCGTCTCGGCGCCCATCCGCGACTAATCGAGCCGGTGAAGCAGTTGCTGGGCGAAGACGTCTACATGCATCAGTACAAAGTCAATGCAAAGGCTGCCTTCGAAGGGGATGTGTGGCAATGGCATCAGGACTATGGCACCTGGGCCAGAGATGACGGAATGCCGGAGGCGCGTGCGATGAACATCGCCGTGTTTATCGATGAAGTGCTGCCGATCAACGGCCCGCTGATGTTCATCCCAGGGAGTCACAAGCGAGGCGTGCTGGAAGCGGGGCACGATTTATCGACGACATCGTATCCGCTATGGACACTCGATAAACAAACCGTGACCGAACTCGCCGATCGGGGTGGTATCGTTGCGCCCACCGGGCCTGCCGGTTCAATGATTATGTTCCACGGTAACCTGGTACACGCATCACCACCGAATATCACACCATACCCGCGTACGATTGTTTACCTGACGTTATGCGCGGTCAGTAATCACATTACGCAGTTCAATCGCGAAGAGTGGATTGCGCACCGGAACTTTGATCCGATAGAACCACTGTCTGACGATGTGCTGGTCCGCCAGTCTGCCGGTGCTGACCGCCAGACTGAGTTATCCGCCTGACAACGATGGAGAAGCGTTATTCCACACTTTACCTTTGAGTATTCTGCAAACGTTGCAGATAAAGTTGACCTTAAAGCACTGGCGACACTCATCAGAGACACGGCACTCGACACCGGTTTTTTCGAGCTCGGTGCTGTACGGGTGCGTGGCGTATGCTGTGATGTCTATACCGTTGCGGACGATCTGTCTGAAAACGGATTTATAGATCTGTCGCTGCGGCTG
>JAHDHK010000295.1 GCA_020631335.1 Chromatiales bacterium | reverse complement strand
GTATCGCACCGCCGTACATCGATGATCCATACACGCCCAGTAACAACACCAGGCTGACCAGGTCGTCCAGGAACGCGGTGGCCGGCAACAGGATAGCGATCGCAATCGCGGGTCCAATACCGGGTATCGCACCGATGGTTAAACCACCGACCGAGCCCACGAGGATAGCCAGCAGCACCTGCGGTGCTAAAAGATTTTCGAGCCCCAGCAGAAAAGCATCCATCGCGCTAAAAGTACGTCAGCATAAACGCCCGCAGGGCGGTAGGCAGCTGATCATACAGCCAGATGCCGGCCGGGGTTTTGATTTGCAGAAAGCTGCGGAACACCAGCACAATGGCAAAGCTGGTGGCGACAGATCGCAGCACCCAGGTGCGACTTCGATAACCCAGTCGCCAGGTCAGGAAAGTGCCGAGAATAACCGTAGAGAGCAGATAACCCAGTACAGGCACCACCAGTGTGTAGGCAATAAAATAGGCGACAAATTCCAGCGCCGCCAGATACTGCGAGAACTCATGGCCCGAGCTGGTCGGTTGTAAAAAACGTTTGCGCCAGCGATGGACTTTGAGCGATTCCCGGAAATTAAAAACGGCTGTCGGCACCAGCAGCAAGAGGCAGATCATCGGGATCACCCAGGACTGTTTCAATATGCGGCCGAAACGCGTCACCCTGCCTTCGAGTTCTGTGAGCCCCGCCTGATGCGCCAGATAGGCACCCATGTCATCGGGAAGTTTGCGACCCTGCCAGCCGGTCTGGGTAAAGAAGAACACCAGAAAGAACAAAGCGATCAGCATCATTACCAGGGATACCTGAAAATCCCCCATGCCCCTGCGAAACCGGAAGAGATCGTCCACCTTGATTTTTTTGTCAGGAATACATTCGCTCCGAAACCCTTTATCGGAGACCAGATCTTCCAGAGGCATCGCCTCTTCGAACATCAATAGATCGTCAGGTGAATGCGGATTCACGCTATTGCCCGTGTCCACGGGAGGCGATGATTAAACAAAGCGTTCTCGCTCAATGACAGAGCAAAAAGTTTGCTTTGTTAAGTAATATTTGTCAACAAGGGATGGTGCAGCACTCGGCCATGTGCGTCGTATGTGTCGTTGTGCAGCACCGCGAGCGCCGGGTTAATGCGGACTCTGATCGTGCTTTACAGACAGCGTCGCTGCTTTGGTGACAGCCAGCGAGCTGTCGGTGTCAGTCGATGGGTGGCGCGTTCAGCGTCGCTACTTCGTTTTCTACATGCAGTGTGGCCCCGGTCAGTGATTGCAGTTGTTCAAACGACAGGTCGGGCAGCTTTTCGCGCAGGACGAATTTTTGATGCTGAATATCAACTACCGCCAATGAGGTATACACCCGGGTGATACACCCCACCCCGGTTAATGGAAACGTACACTGCTCAACCAGTTTAGGTTTGCCGTCTTTGCTCACGTGATCTGTAATCACGGCTACGGCTTTTGCGCCATGCACCAGATCCATCGCACCGCCCACGGCCGGTACTCCTTTGCTGCCGACGCGCCAGTTTGCCAGATCACCGGTTTGTGAAACCTGATAGGCACCGAGCACAGCAAGATCCAGGTGTCCGCCGCGTACCATGGCGAAGCTGTCGGCATGATGGAATATAGCAGCGCCATTGTTTAGCGTGATGGCCTTTTTACCGGCGTTGATAAGATCCCAGTCTTCGCGCCCTTCTGCCGGTGCTTCACCGAAGCCGAGCACTCCGTTTTCGGTGTGATAGGTCACCTGCCGACCCTGTGGCTGGTAACGGGCAATCAATTCCGGAATGCCGATCCCCAGATTGACGTAGGCACCGTCTTGTATGTCCTGCGCGGCACGCCATGCTATCTGCGTATTAGTCAGTTTTATCTGTTTAAGATTTTCCGGGTTAATAATGCTCATGTGTAGTCCTCACCGGCGCGAATCAGTAACTCTTCCTGTTTCGGGTTGGGAACTTCCACCACTGCTTCAACAAAAATACCCGGGGTAACGACATGTTCGGGGTTGATGCCTCCGGGATTAACCAGTTGGCTGACCTGAGCCACAGTATGGTGCGCGGCCATACACATCAGCGGGCTGAAATTACGCGCAGCCAGCCTGTAGGTCAGGTTGCCATGACTGTCAGCGATATCTGCCTTGATCAATGCTACATCAGCTTTGAGCCAGTGCTCCATCACACAGGGTTTACCGTCGAATTCCTGCACTGTTTTACCTTCCGCAAGCTCGGTACCGAAACCCGCTGGTGTGAAAAAGGCCGGTATACCCGCACCTGCCGCTCTAATACGCTCAGCGAGGGTTCCCTGAGGCACGAGCTCAAGCTCGATTTCTCCTGCCAGATATTTTTCGGAAAAAGCATGTGCATCTGATGAACGCGGAAAAGAGCAGATCATCTTTTTTACCATGCCCAGTTTAATCATTGCCGCGATACCGACTTTGCCAGTGCCCGCGTTGTTGTTGATGATGGTGAGATTATTCGGGCTGCCCGAGGCTTTAAAGCGGTCAATCAGCGCATGGATAAGTTCTATCGGTGTGCCGGAACCGCCGAAGCCGCTAATCATGACAACGCTATTGTCTTCAATAACAGAAACGGCATCTGCCAGAGGTAACGTAGTACAGTTCATGATGCCGATCTAAAACCCTGAGTAGTGTTGTTCATTGTATCTCATTTGCCTGGGCGCAATCACTACGTCGAGCGTTCGGTAGTTCAGCAAGCGGGTCATTAAACCTGTGCGGTGTTTTTACTGCAGGTACAGTACCGCTTACATACCATCACGCAAAATGAAATCGACACATCTGCCCGCAATCATCATGGTTGGTGCATTGGTGTTGCCGGATGTCAGTGCGGGCATCACCGAACAGTCTGCGAGCCTGAGGTTGTCGACACCTCTGACCCTGAGGCTTGTATCGGTGACGGCCAGTTTATCACTGCCCATGCGACAGGTGCCGGCCGGGTGAAATATAGTACGTGCGTGTTGCCGGATGGCCTGATCCAATGAGTTCGAGCCGACACTGGTATTGACCGACGGGGCCGGCCACACCGGCTCACCGGTAATCTCTTTCAACGGATACTGAGCAAATATTTTTTCGGCCAGTCTGATACCCCGTCGAAGCGTGTCGATATCGTACTCGCTATCCAGTACGTTTGCTTCAAAGTAAAGTGCATCGGCCGGATTGTTTGATCTGAGTGTTAACCTGCCGCGTGAATACGGGCGCATGGTCATCGGATGTATTTGTACTGCATGGAACGGCAGTGGCGGGGTACCCGGTGCCCCCGGGGCAAACGGTGCGAAGTTAAATTGAACATCCGGCCTGCCATCTCCGGTGGTATCCGCGCAGGCACCGGCGCTAAGCAGGTTGGACGTTAACAGTCCGCGTTTTCTGACAAAGTAGTCAAACCCGTGTTTCAGCGCGGAAAGCCCCGTATCTGCACCATACAAGCCGCGTGTGCCCAGAAGCTTTCTGGTTACCGGTGTACCGATGTGATCCTGATAGTTTGCCCCCACTTCCGGTGAATGGTAAACCACGTCTATACCATGTTGTTTAAGCGATTTTTCCGGCCCGATGCCCGACAGCATCAACAATTTCGGACTTTGAAAACTGCCTGCTGTCAAAATGACTTCGCGGCGCGCACCTATATAGACCGCATCGCCCGTGTCCGGGATCGCGTGAATGCCAATCGCTCTGCCCTGCTCTATCTGAATTCTTGTGGTGCGCAGTCCGGTGAGGATGGTCAGATTTTCGCGCTTGAGTTCAGGGCTTAAAAAACAGTGGGCTGACGACTGACGCTGGCCTTTATGTGCAGTTACCTGATACCAGCCGGCACCTTCCTGTGTCGCGCCGTTAAAGTCTGTGGTTGACGGCAGTCCAGCGTTTACTGCGGCTTCGATAATCTGCTGTGATACAGGATGTCTGTACCCGGGGTCGTCGACGATGAGCCTGCCATCTGTACCGTGGAACTCGTTATGTAACCGGGTATTGTATTCCTGTTGTCTGAACACAGGTAATACGTCTGCAAAGGACCATCCGTCACAGCCATGTTGTGTTTCCCAGTCATCGTAGTCCTGCTGCTGCCCACGCATGTAGATCATTCCGTTAACAGACGAGCCACCGCCAATGACTTTGCCCTGCGGGACTGCATAACGATTATGATCAAGTGTGGCGTCGGGTTCAGAGACGATGGCAGCTGCATCTTTGCTCTGCAATACCTTGAAAAACGTTGCGGGTATATGAATCCATCGATTTGAGTCGGTTCTGCCACGCTCAATCAACGCGACACTGCAATCGGTTTCAGCGGCGAGACGTGCAGCGACTACACACCCGGCAGAACCACCACCAATCACCAGATAATCAAATTGCCGTTGCATCGATCGCTATCCAGATGTCCGGGCAGCCTGCCTAACCGGCCAGTCGCGGCAGGAATGTCGCAAGGCCGGGAAACGCTATTACCAGAGCAATTAATAACAACAGTGCTATACAGAAAGGTAACACCCCTTTAAAAACCTCCAACAGTGACACGTCGTCTGCCAGCCCCTTGATCACAAATACATTGATACCCAGCGGTGGAGTAATCAATGCCAGTTCCACTGCAATAACCACAAGCACGCCGAACCAGACCGGGTCATAGCCGAGATCTGTGATGATCGGAAAAAAGATCGGTATTGAAAGAATGATCATGGCCAGCGTATCGAGGAACGCGCCGAGTAAAAGATAGATACCCACGATCAGAATAATGGTCATCAATGGGGATAACGACAATCCGACTATCCACTCACCCAACAATGCCGGCGTACCGCTTAGAGATATAAACGCCGAAAATAAAATGGCGCCAATCAGAATCAAAAAAATCATTGATGTGGTTTGTACTGTCTCCAGCAGACACTCTCCGATGGCGCGCGGGTTAAGCCTGCGCATGACAACACCGATGGCTAATGCGCCCACTGCACCGATGCCGGATGCCTCGGTAGGTGAGAAGACACCACTGTAGATTCCGCCAATGACCAGCACAAACAACAAAAGGGTTGCCCACACCTTCGAAAACGTTGAGCGCGCAGATTCCCGGGGCAGATGTCGCGCTTCAATACGCGGTGCCGATTGCTTGTCGACGCGGGTGATGATAACTACCGTTGTCATAAATAACAGCGTGAGTAAAACGCCGGGAATAATGCCTGCGATAAAGAGATCGCCGATACTGGTTTCCGTGAGGATGCCATAAATCAGCATAATCACACTCGGTGGTATCAGGATGCCAATAGTGCCGCCTGCTGCAACACTGCCGGTGGCCAGCCGACCGCTGTAGCCATAACGCTTCATTTCGGGCAGTGCTACTTTGCCCATGGTAGCGGCGGTTGCCAGTGAGGACCCGCACACCGCTCCGAATGCTGCACAAGCGGCAATGCTGGCATGTGCAAGACCGCCGCGTCGCTGCCGCAGCCACACGTGAAATGCAGAGAATAAGTCGCTGGAAATCCCAGACTTTGCTGCGAACACGCCCATTAATACAAACAACGGAATCACACTGAGTTCGAAGCTCTGGGCGGATTCGAAAACGGATAGTCCCGCCAGCGCAAGCGCACCATCAGCACCGATAATCATTGTGGTGCCGAAGATGGCGGCGGCAGACATGGCAAGCCCCAGGTGTGCACCCAGCAGCAAAGCCGTAAACATCAGTGCAAACACCACTGGTACCAGATATTCGACAGCCATCGTCAGCCCGGGTGTGTGCGCTTAATCACTGTGTCCCGCGCATGTTTCAATGAAACGAAGCAACAGTACCAGAACAAACAACACCATACCTGCCGACATTAAAATTGCAGTCGGCCAGTAGGGGATCTCGAGAATTTGCGTGTGCTCCTGCTCTTTAAAGATTTCTATACTTTTAATGATCAATTGACGCATCAGCAGCGCGGCAATTGCCACAGCGAGCAGTAGGTTAATAAACACCGATATCCGCCTGAGGCCTGACGGAAGCAGATTCTGAAAAGTTTCTATGACGATATGTTTGCGATGTAACTCTGTTAATGCAAGACCGCTGAACACCAATATACCCATCAACAATTCGACGCTCTCTACCGTGCCGATCAGCGCCCGGCCGAAAAAATTCCGACCGACAACATCGACAAATGTGAGCGCCATAATCAACACCAGCGTAGCGGATGCAAACCAGGCGAGCAGCTTTGCTGCCTGCCTGATATGTTTGGCTATAGCACCATACATTGGTTGCAGGTTTCTCTACGCCGGCCGGGCAGGTTTACAGGTTTGACACAGTGTTATAAAAGTCATCGATCAGCGCTTTGCCGTCCAACCCGGCATCGTCTGCTTTTTTCACCCACTCGTCAGTGATCGGCTGTACCATTTCGCGGAACCTGGCAGTGTCTGATTCTGATAATGTGGTGACTGTGTTTCCGGCTTTGGCCGCTGCATCCAGCCCGGCCTGTTCAGCCGCATCCCATTTTTGCGACAGGAAACGTGAGCCCCACTCTCCGGATACTTTCTCAACAGCCGCTTTTTGCTGATCGGATAATTTATTCCATGTTTTAGAGCTCATGGTCAGATAAAAAATACCTGCATAGGTGCCGCCCGGCACGACCAGATGATGCGTTGACACATCCGCCAGCCCGAACCCGGCCACTGATTCCCACGGGAACTGTGAAACATCAATAGTTCCCTTTGTCATTGCCTCTTGTGTTTGCCCGGGTGGCATGCTGACCGGAACGGCACCCAGTATTTCAGCAATTTTAACCCCGTTACCGCCAGCGCGTATCTTCAGATTTTTAAAATCATCGATAGACTCAAGCGGTTTGGCACTGTGATAAAGGTGTGGCGCATGGGCAAACAAAGCCAGTAATTTTGAATCACTGGTGTCTTCTGCCATGAAACCGTGTTTTTCATACCAGCGCCACGCGGCAACCCCCGCTGTTTCAGCATCGGGTGCTGCAAAAGGGGTTTCCACAGCCTGCAGGCGCCAGAACCGTTTGGGATGGTAAGCAGCGACGCCGTAGGCCATGTCGACGACGCCGTTTTTAACCAGATCATATTGTCCATTGGGTTT
>JAHDHK010000294.1 GCA_020631335.1 Chromatiales bacterium | reverse complement strand
GCTGCGTTCCAACTACACCAATCAGCTGAGGTGTTCTTCTTGTTTGTTCAGGGTTCGGTTTGGAGGATGGTCTGACAATAGTAGCAAAATTAGAGATAGCAAGCCGGATCATTGGTATGTTATCAGATTGAAGGTGACACCTGCCGCGCACCTCGGAACACATGACATGTGGTTCAGATCGACGCCTGAATATCACAACTCCGATGAACTTCTATTCACGCTTGTATTGTGATTATGTGCACCGTACGAAAAACACACCGATACATCCACGCGGATTGAGCACCAGAGAAGTCAAACATAATCGGCCACATAAGGTACAGACTACTTATGCAGAGTTAACCACTATCGGTGTGCATTTTACTTTACTCTGTGTATACAGACACACAGCCTGATTTACTGCAGACTTCTCTGAGCAGCCATTGAGGCGCAAACAGGCGTCGCCCACTATAGAAGACTAACCGGAATTTTTTGAATTGCTTTTTACGTAAGTAATGAGTGACCGGTTGACGCCCGCGATATTGTTGTGTAATGTCATGACATATTAGTTGTGTTTGTACTGTTTATTGAGGTAAAGATTGATGAATATCATGCGCTATCCACATGGCTTAAAGATATTTCCAGTAGTTTTGATTAGCACCGTCTTTTTTGCCGGCTGCGATTCATCAGGTGAGATTTCCGGTCTCGCATCCGGGCAGTCGGCCAGCAATCCATTGTTTATTCAACAGTATGACCGATCTGTTTCACGTTCTCCCGAAATCCCGCAGTCACTTGTGAACGGAAAGTTCGAACAGCCGCTCGGCAGTTTACCGGGATGGTCGGCCTGTGTAGATGACAATGCGCTTTCCCAATACTTTGACACCAGCGCTTCAGCCGATACCACTCACGTGAACATCCCGGCGGGAGAATGCATTCTGCAGGCGATAAAAGTTAATCCGGGTGACAGCCATGCAATGAGCTGCTTTCTATCCATTACCGATGCTCGCAAATGGTCAGGAATGGCAATTACTTACTACGATATCTCGGGTAATTTTCTTGCTGAGTCCGATGCAGCGTTACCGGACACGAGAACATTTAGACGCAAGGCGGTGACTGCCACAGCACCTGCCAATACCGATGTTGCGCTAGTCTGGTTTTACACGGATTCCGGCGGGCAGATCGCAGACTGCGATTTTCAAACCGTGAACAATACCAATCCTGCCGGTCGCGAGTACCGTAAAACAATAAATGTTGAGAGACAGTTCGGCTATAACAGCAACTTTGATACAGTGGAAGGGTTTGCATTCAACGGCTTCTCTGAACTACAGAACTATCCGGTCTATAACAGTGATAAGTCTTTGGTAGATGGTTTTGAAAGTAACGATCCAAGACGCTTCTCATTGTTAACCCTGGGAGTAACAGAAGATCATTTGCACATTCTTGTGTCTGTGAGAAAACACTACACCTCGAATGGGGGGCTGGGTGCCAACCCGTATGAGCTGTACACAGATTCCTACCCGGTAGCCGGTGATTTATGGAACGATGATAGCTTTGAAATCTATATTAATGCCGGTAACGAGGCCGGCAGCGGATATGATGAAAATGATTTTGTCAGAATATATGGTTATGGCCGCACCGCCGGCTATGAGCCGGTGACTGTTACAGGCATCTACTCACAACTGGATCTTACCAACGAAGTAATATGCAACGTCGAGGGAGGCACCAACCTGATCAGCTGCGAAGTCAGGTATAGTCTCGACGAATTAGGAATCAAGGGCAAACCCATCGCAGAAATCGGTTTTGATATGCATGTAAATGCTGACGATGATGGCGGCAATCGGGATGCAAAGTACTCCTGGTGTGGTGGCCATACTATTGAGGCCTGGCGTGACATGTCTGTAGTCGATTGTTCTTTAAAAATAATTCAATAGACACGAATTCATGTGTGTTACTCTGAATCGAGTAACGCACACTGGCTGTAATTTCAAGACAGCTCAGCCACATTGATCAAAGACAATTGTGAGTTCGAGCGCCCACTGCTGCACAGTGTCACTACGTCATCCACATTGTGTGAGGGCGAACCCGCTTTTGTCGAAAAGGCTATATGCGCTCCGCAGTCAATGCATCGATCGATGCGAGAACTTCAGGTACAACAACGACCGCATCAGCGGCAACATTATCAATCACCTGATCGGCACGTTTTGCACCGGCAATAACGGAGCCGACCCCGGGCCGCGACAGCAGCCATTGCAAGGCCATGTGCGCTGGAGTTGAACCACATTCGGTGGCGATTTTCTTCAGCCCGTCAACGGCATCCATGTTTCGCTGAAAAACTTCACCGTCAAATGCACCGGTTCGATGCCGCCAGTCTTTCTCATCAAGGGTAAAGTCACGTGGGTAGCGCCCACCCAACAAGCCATAGGCAAGCCCGCCCCAGGGAACAAAGCTGGTATGGTTTTGTGCGCACCAGGGCAGTACATCAGCTTCCGCTTCACGTTGAAGCAGGTTTAACCGCGATTGTACCGCGTCAACCGGTCCACTGGTGGCAGCGGCCTGCAGGTTGGACAGGTCGAAATTTGAAACACCGGCCGCCCGAATCAGACCTTCCCGTTTAAAGTCCATGAGTGTGCCAAATGAGTCCTCGGCGGGTGTTTTACCATCGTGGCGGTGAATGTAGTAAAGATCAATAACTTCAACATCCAGTCGTTTGAGCGACCGTTCGAGTGCGGCGCGCAGATACGCCGCATCATTGCTGGCACCAGTGCCATGATCGCCAAACAATATGCCGCCCTTGCTCGCGAGCACTACTTCATCGCGGCGTCCCGTGATGGCTTTACCCACCAACTCTTCAGATCGACCAAAACCATAGGCATCGGCGGTATCTATGTGTGTGATACCGGAATCCAGTGCCTGCTGAACCAGCCGGACACCCTCGTCCTCATCTACATTGGTGTAAAGGTTATGCCCGCCCACATAATTGGTACCTAAACCGATGCAGGATATCTCAATGCCGGACTGACCAAGCTGTCTTCTGTTCATGGGTAGGCTCAGATAATTTTAACCGACCATGATTTTATCAGATAATAATTATAAACCTGCACAATTACAGTGTGCAGGGACTGCAAATTATGCCCTGACCCCATCATCAGCATCAGATAAAAGAATACCCGACAAACGCGGATCTGAAACAGGCAGAGCAAAGAGAGCTACACCCTGTAACTCTCTTTGAATGCGGATTGTGAGTAAAATTACTGGTACACGTATTTAGTAACCATTCTATTGCATTGCATCCAACCAACAGCCTTGACATAAACCTTCCATTTTGTATTGCCGTAATTGGAGCTATACGTACCCGTCCTGCATGCCGGTATATTCAACCGGTAGTGTTTTGTTACCGAACACATTTTTCCAAAGGAGTATGGCTGACATGCGCCTTTTTTGGTACTCAGCAGTTTCCAGCTATACCCAGCCTCCGCGTTTCCGGGTGTGATTGTATTTACCGATACTGCCAGCACGGCAACTGCCAAAGCTGCCAACAGTGGATTCTTCCCGAATATACCACCGCTTCGATTTTTTGATTTCATGACTATTCCTCGTGTAGTGATTAGATAAAAAATAATTTCTCAACTTTCTCGAGCGCCTCAATAACGGTATTCAGGCAACTCTCATCCATATAAACGCCATAAGTTGGAAATAGTTTTAACACGCGTGGAATTCTTTGTTTTTATCCGGGGTGGTGCTGTCTCCAGGCACCCGCACTGGCAGCGTGAGGAACTACCTGTCATCAAATGAACCTGTGGGTGGGACTATTCCATTCACGAGCGAGGTAGTCATACATTCAGCGGCATTACCTCTATTGCCTGATTGTCGACAACCACACCACTCCAGCGACGAAGCCCGGGTAACGACAAACATGTGCCCCACATTTACTATTGGGGGGGCAGGTTTTTCAGTATCAAGAAGTACCCTCTCCACTGAACCGCTATTGTTACCCCTCTTGCAATCCAGATTTTACTGGACAGTAGAAATGATTCAGACACCGGGTTCCGGCATGTGATACCAGGGCCCTGAACAAAGGCGAATTTCGTTTAGTCTGCAACATACACCGATACGCCTCATCTTTCGAACCATGCTACCCTTGATATTGTGCTAAAGAAGTAGAGATATTCTGGTCTGGTTGCCACTTCGCAGGTTTATCCAGCCTTTTATTGGCACGTACATTGGTCTGACCGTTTAGAAAACAGAAAAGATTACGCTGTGCAGAAAACAACGAGCAAACACGCCTTCGCCGGTGATAAAAAGGTAGGCCAGTCAATTCTCACCCCCGCTGAGAATAAATTAAAAAACTGGCTGGTCCCTAAAGTGCCGGATTCAGTTGAAACATGGCACCTGACCTTCACAACCATACTTTGGTCTGCCGGTGTTCTGTGCTTCGGAAAACTCGCCGCCGGTGATCTGCGCTGGCTGTGGGGTGTTTCGCTTATGATAGTGCTGCAGTACCTCACAGACCTGGCCGATGGGGAGGTTGGTCGCCGCAGAGATACCGGGCTGATTAAATGGGGGTTCTACATGGATCACTTTCTGGATTATATTTTTCTCTGCTGCCTGGTGATGGCTGGATATATGATCGCGCCACCTGGTGTAGAGTTCTGGCTGGTTGTTTTGCTCGTCATCGTTAGCGCGTTTATGGTGAATTCGTTTCTGAGTTTTGCCGCAACCAACGAGTTTGAAATTTATCATTACGGGATTGGGCCGACCGAGACCCGTATCGGTTTCATTGCGGTAAACACCTGGATCGTCATTTACGGCACTGATCAGTTTTACTGGCTTGTGCCGCTTGCCTGTATCATTACCGGGCTCGGCCTGATTTTCAATACGTGGCAAATACATCGGAAACTATGGCAATTGGATATGGCCAATAAGGCATCACAACGTTCCGACTGAACAATACTGCTGGTGTGTTATTGAAAGCCGACTCCCCTGCCCTCAGCAAGCTGTGACGTTGCAGATCTACCGCTGAAACACTGTCAGCCCCCAGTTGAGCGATATCGCAGGTACAGTATCTACAACTGCCTGTTGAAAGATCGGAGGATCACCTGCAAGCAGAGATACTATCGAAGATGAAGCGGCGAAGACGCCAGGTGTCTATTTGTAATTCAACGCCGGGTGAGCGACTGAAAGTTAAGTCAAAGAAACATATGACCGGTAGCGAAATTGTCACTCACGGTGCATTACCGGAAACGACTCAAGCAGCGCTGTAGTCAGCTCTGGCAAATCGGATCCGTCTCCGGCAAAGACCGACGGTACCAGCCAATAAGATGAATATCATTAGCGGATCGACCTGACCGGCGTGGATACGACTCACACTACATCCGGTACCAGTGACAAGCGAGGCAGATCTCCCGGGATCAAGTATATCCGGGATGCCATTGTTATTGCTGTCGGGCAGCTCTGCACTGATAGCGAGTGTCGCTTTGCCATCTGCATCGGCATCCGGCTCGGCAGTGTCGTCAATGCCGTTGTTATTCATATCATCGGCAAGCGTAATACTAACGTCAAAGCGATCATCGATACCGTCGTTATCGTTGTCCACGCCGGCCGTAGTGTCTACGTCCGCAGTATCGGGTATACCGTCGTTATCGCTGTCTGCAAATGCATCGGCTAACCCGTCTGCGTTAGTGTCCGGTGCGCCAGACTCGATTAAGTCGAATAATCTATCACCGTCACTATCAAGATCAAGGTAGTCGGGTATTGAGTCCGAATCGGTGTCTGGCAATGCCAGCGCATCGCCTGCAGTTGCATCGGCCCAGCCATCATTGTTGTTGTCGATATCATCATCGACCAGACCATTGTCATCAGCATCGCTGCCTCCTGCTTCCAGCAGGTCGCTCAGCGTGTCCTGATCTGAGTCGAGATCAAGATAGTCGTCAACGCCATCATTGTCTGTGTCCCTGATGGTGAGTGGGTCCGCGGCCAAAGCGTCATCCATACCATCAGCATTGGTATCGATAAAGTCATCGACAGTACCGTTGTTATCGGTATCGTCGCCACCGGCCTCGATAATATCGGGGATACCGTCGTTATCGGAATCGAGATCCATTGCGTTAGCCACGCCATCACCATCCTGATCTGCGTCGCTTTCTACTTCGTTTGGAATACCATCGTTGTCCAGATCGAGGTTTGCATTCTGAATCGTTGGATCAGTCCCATAATCGTTAACCTCTTCCCCGTCGAGGTAGCCATCTCCATCGCTGTCAGCGTTAAGCGGATTCGTACCATGAGTATTGATTTCTGTGGCATCTGTTCATTCATCTTCATCTGTGTCTGCAGACAAGGGGCTGGTGTTGTGGGTCTTTACTTCATCGCCGTCAGTGAGACCATCGTCGTCAGTATCTGCGTTGGCCGGGTCAGTGCCATAAGTACTTTCTTCACTGTCAGTCAGTCCATCATCATCAAAATCTGACACTGCTGTCGGGTTACCCAGACGGATTTCATCAATAGTAATTTCACCGTTGCCAGTACCTTCCAGACTGATCCGGATGTCTTCCATCGGACCGATTTCAGCCGTCACCTGTTTAATAGCATCTTCAATACGAGGCTCCACAGAAAGATCGGGGTCGACCCAGAGATAAACGGTATCTTCCGCGTTTTGATTCAGTGAATATCTGGCAACAATGTTGTGTGTCATTGATCGCTGGTAGCTAATGCCTGACGCTGAACCGCCCAGGGTTAATTTGTGCGAAGTTGCATAGGATTTTCCGATCGGCAGGTTACCCGGCCCAATAGAGAAAGTGGCATCGGGAATGTTGTCAATTCGAATGCGGTATGAAAACCAGACCTCACCCGATGTAATTGGCTCCAGCAACTGCCGATGCGCTTGAAATGAGCCGGCGCCGCTCCATGCCATATTCAGGCTGTTGCCCCGGGTCGGCAATATATCCATTGCCGCTGTCCGATGTTCAAGGCTGCCATCAATGTGTTTACGCTGAACGCTACTGGCCACAGTGGTGACTATCCAGCTACCAGCCCAGCCAGTACCACCGCTCGCGCCATTGAGCGGCTGCTCTGGTGCCGAGTCGAATGGATCATAGGCAATCGGCAATTGACTATATTCCAGTCGCTGTCTTTCCGGCGGGGGCACTGACAGTCC
>JAHDHK010000293.1 GCA_020631335.1 Chromatiales bacterium | reverse complement strand
GGGTGCAGGGTTGCGAACGATTTCGATAAAGCCGGTTGTTTTACCCATGACTTACACTGCCTCCAGCTGTTGAGGTTGCGCCGCTGCTTTGCGGCTTAGCAATACCCGCTTGTAATCGATGGGCATGACTTTAACAAACTGTTGAACTGATTGAGCCCAGTTATCGAGTACCGACTTCGCCACTGTGGAACCGGTGTACGCCTGATGGCGCTCGATCAGTGTTTTAAGCTCGAGCATATCTTCTTCAGCTTCAACTGCCTCCAGCGCTACCATATCCTGATTACAACGCCCGGCAAACTGACCGGCTGTATCGAGAATATAAGCGATACCCCCACTCATCCCCGCGGCGAAGTTGCGGCCGGTTTCTCCCAGTACGACTACACGACCACCGGTCATGTATTCGCAGCCGTGATCACCGACACCTTCTACCACGGCGCTGGCGCCACTGTTGCGGACACAAAAACGCTCTGCGGCAATACCCCGAAGGTAACACTCACCACTGGTAGCACCATACAACACGACATTACCGGCGATGATATTGTCTTCAGCGATAAACTGACTTTTGGTCGGAGGATAGATGACTACCCTGCCCCCGGACATTCCTTTACCAACAAAGTCGTTGGCGTCGCCTTCAACTTCGAGCGTTATCCCTTTGGCAAGCCACGCACCGAAACTCTGACCGGCACTGCCGAAGAACTTAAAGCGGATGGTGTCGTCCGGCAGCATCTGCGGGCCTACATCACCGATAACCCGGTTGGACAGCAACGCTCCTACGACGCGATTGGTGTTAACGATGGGCAGTTCATGATAGACGTTCTCGCCCTGATTAAGTGCAGGTGCGGACAGTGCGATAAGGCGATTATCGAGCGCCTTGTCGAGGCCGTGATCCTGATCGTGTACCTGATAGGAGCCGAGAAAATGCTCAGGCTCTTCGGCCTTTTTCAACACCAGTGACAGATCGATGCCTTTTGATTTCCAGTGTTGTATTGCACTGTCAGTTTTCAGTGCGTCTACCCGTCCGACCATATCGTTAATGGTTTTGAATCCCAGCTGAGCCATGATCTGCCGCAGCTCTTTTGCCACCATAAATAAATAGTTGGTTACGTGTTCGGGCTGTCCGGCAAACTTCTTACGCAGCTCCGGGTCCTGCGTGGCAATACCTACCGGACACGTGTTCAGGTGACACTTGCGCATCATGATGCAGCCCAGCGCTATCAGCGGCGCGGTAGCAAGGCCGAACTCTTCGGCGCCAAGCAGTGCTGCGATCGCCACATCACGGCCGGTTTTGATTTGGCCATCGGTTTGTAATGCTACGCGTGAACGCAGGTTGTTCATCACCAGTGTTTGATGGGTTTCTGCAATACCCAGCTCCCACGGCACACCGGCGTGCTTGATTGAGGTGAGTGGTGAAGCACCGGTACCACCGCTGTCACCGGCGATGACCAGGTGGTCTGCCTTGGCTTTAACCACACCTGCCGCGACGGTACCCACACCGACTTCTGCACCGAGTTTGACGCTGATGCGCGCTTTGGGATTGGCGTTTTTCAGATCGTGAATGAGCTGCGCCATGTCTTCGATGGAGTAGATGTCGTGATGTGGCGGCGGGCTGATCAACCCTACACCCGGGGTTGAGTGCCTCAGTTTGGCGATGTAGTCATCGACTTTGCCACCGGGCAGCTCGCCGCCTTCTCCGGGCTTGGCGCCCTGTATAATTTTTATCTGCAGCTCATCGGCGTTACTCAGATAATTGATTGTGACACCGAAGCGTCCGCTTGCGACCTGTTTGATGGCTGACCTTTTTGAATCACCGTTAGCCATCGGCTTAAAGCGCTCTGCGTCTTCGCCGCCTTCCCCGGTGTTGGACTTGCCACCGATGCGGTTCATGGCTATCGCCAGTGACTCGTGCGCCTCTGCACTGATACTGCCAAAGCTCATGGCACCAGTAGCAAATCGTTTAACAATTTCGGCTTCGGGTTCTACGTCTTCCAGTGCGATAGCACCGCCGTTGGCTTCATAGTTAAAGTCGAGCAGTCCACGCAAAGTGGCATTGCGGGTATTTTGTTCGTTTGCCTGTTTGGCAAATTTCCAATAGGCATCTTCGCTGTTTTCACGCGAGGCAACCTGCAGGTTGGCGATAGAAGCCGGGTCCCACATGTGCGTGTCACCATGACGCCGCCAGTGAAAGTCACCCGGGTTGGGTAACACGGTGACGTTGTCTTCAAAGGCTATGCGGTGCCGGCGCTGCATTTCTTCTGCGAGTACTGCTACATCAACGCCACGCACACGACTGGCAGTACCGACAAAGGCGAGATCGACGACTTCCTGATCGAGCCCGACAATTTCAAATATCTGCGCACCTTTGTAGGACTGCAGTGTAGAGATGCCCATTTTACCCATGACTTTCAGCATGCCTTTGCCGACCGCTTTACGATAGATGGGTTCGATGTCTGCTTCTGACTGAATATGCGCCACGTCTTTCAGCTGGCCTTGCTGACAGGCATTCCACAGTGCTTCGAATGCCAGGTACGGGTTAATGGCATCGACCCCGTAGCCGACTAACAGACAGTGATGATGCACTTCTCTTGCTTCACCGGTTTCGAGCACCAGTCCGATCTGTGAACGCTCGGACCTGGCAACCAGATGATGATGCACCGCCCCTACCGCAAGCAGTGAGCTTATTGGTACCCGGTTAGCCCCGACTGCGCGGTCGGATAGCACCACCAGGCTATAGCCGTCGGCAATGGCAGCGCTGGCTTCGTTACTGATTCTTTCGAGCGCCTGCTTAAGTCCGGCCTCGCCGGAGTCTGCCGGAAAAGTGATGTCGATCGTACAAGAGCGCCAGCCACGATGATCGAGTGATTTGATCGCAGCGAGCTCTGCATTGGTGATGATCGGATGCGGCATATGCAGACGATTCGCATGTGCAGGTGCCGGTTCAAGCAGATTGCCTTCAGGGCCGATGAAACACTCCAGCGCCATGATGACTTCTTCACGGATAGCATCGATCGCAGGGTTGGTTACCTGGGCAAAACGTTGTTTGAAGTAATCATAGAGCATGCGCGGCTTGTCGGACATGACTGCCAGTGCTGCATCATTGCCCATAGAGCCAAGCGGGTCTCTGATTTCTTTGACCAGTGGCAGCAGCATAAACTGCATGGTTTCCGAGGTATATCCAAACGCTTTCATGCGCTTTTCAAGCGTCGCCGTATCGAGGCCGGCCGGCTGTGCCGCCGGTAAAGAGGCGAGCGGCAGCTTGTGTTCGGACACCCAGCTTTCATAGGGCTCGCGACTGGCTATACCGTGCTTGAGTTCTTCATCGGGGATCATACGCCCCGCTTCGAAGTCAATTAAAAACATGCGGCCCGGCTGCAGCCTGCCTTTTGCGATTACGGTTGCCGGGTCGACGTCTACCACACCAACCTCGGAGGCCATGATGCATTTGTCATCGGAGGTGATGTAATAACGAGAAGGACGTAAGCCGTTTCGATCGAGTACTGCTCCAATGACTTTACCGTCGGAGAATGCTATGGATGCGGGTCCGTCCCATGGCTCCATAAAGCTTGAGTGATACTCGTAGTAGGCTTTTTTGCCGGCAGACATAGCGTCGTGGTTTTGCCAGGCTTCGGGAATCATCATCATGACTGATTCCTGCACAGAGCGGCCGTTCATTAACAGAAACTCAAGCATGTTGTCGAAAGAACCCGAATCGGAACAGTCAGGTTCGATTACCGGAAACAGTTTGGACATGTTGCTGCCGAACATCTCGCTCCTGGCCTGTGACTGGCGAGAGTTCATTGAATTGACGTTACCCAGCAGTGTGTTGATCTCACCGTTGTGACTCATGAAGCGGTTAGGTTGCGCACGGTCCCACGACGGAAATGTGTTGGTGCTAAAACGTGAATGCACCATCGCAAAGTGAGTTTCGTAATCGTCTTCCTGCAGATCGTTATAGAACTTGAACAACTGAAACGGTGTGACCATCCCTTTGTACACCACAATACGTGACGACAGCGAACACACGTAAAACAGCTCTCCGGCCGGCACTATGTTTTCTGAGCGGATTCGTGATGACGCATGCTTGCGAATAAGATACAGCGCTCGCTCGAGCTGCTCGCCCGTCTGGCCTTCAGCAGCCACCACTAACTGTTTGAACGCCGGCATGGCACTGCGTGCAGCACTGCCCAGATCTGCGTTGTCGGCGTCAGTGGCGACATCCCACCAGCCGATAAGCTTTGCGCCGGCGCTGGAGATTTCTGCTTCGACTATTTCTATGCAACGCGCCTGCGCAGTTTTGTCCTGCGGCAGAAACGCGATTCCTGCGCCGTAGTTGCCGGCAGCGGGGAGTTCTATATTGAGATGACTTGCCGCAAGGCGACGGTACAACGGGTGTGGCACACCGGTCATGATGCCGGCACCGTCACCGGTGTTGACTTCAAAGCCTACGCCGCCGCGATGCTCCATCGCACAGTTCATCAGGTGGGCGTCGCGCAGTATCTGGTTGCTCGCGCGGCCTTTGATATCGCAAACGAAGCCAACACCACAGCTGTCTTTTTCGAAGTCGGGGTCGTAGAGGCCACCTTTAGGTGGCAACTGTGTTGTCATCTATTATTCTCCGTGCCTGGTGCAGGTTGAGTCAGAACATCGCCTGATTCAACCGCGGCAGTGTTATTGAGGTTACTGCTTACGAGAACAGCGCTGTGTCGGTACAGCATGGAGCAACACGGGTCGCGCAGGCGCGTTAAACCGTGTTAGTTCCCTGTACGATTAGAGGGGATATATGGATGTGGACCCACGTATTATCGGCCGACGCTGATACCCGCCTGCACTTGTGTTACCCCTGCCTCGTCTGTCGAATTTATAATAATTCACTGTCCAGATCAAACGCGTGCACACTTCACGAAAGTAGAAATACCATGTTATTTCTATGTTTATCAGACAATTAGCTGTTTTTTGGTCAACATAGTAGAACTATTCAGAATAGTCCCGGCACCATGCGAAAGCAGTACGCATGGCGAAACTGACTGACGCGAGGATGCATTATCTTTTCGCTGTCACTGCCTACCCGGGAATACACCACTCACGGCCGCGTGCAGTCGTTACATACTCGGGCCAGCGAAACCCGATGGGAGGTTCGTAATCACACAAAGGTGCTACCCATTCTGACCCGCCGACTCCGCCACCGGTACGCGCTTCAAATTCGTTTTTTGCGCGAGCCAGTGCGGCGCGGTCCTGCAACAGCTGTAACGCGCTGGTTGCCATGACTTTGGCTGCAGTCTGCACCATCGGATCGATAGTGGCAGGGATACCACCCAGCGCATTCATCACCCAGGACGGGTAGTGAAATCCTGCAGGTGCCTTGAGTGCCGGACGGGCAATATAGAAGCGCGCTGTTGGCGCATGCCAGGTCATCTCGGTGTAGTCATCAGAAGTGGAGTTGAGTTGCCACGCAGGGAGTTCGTGCCTCAGCTTTGACTCGGCATCTTGCGGTTCAATGAGTTGATGGCAGGCGTCTATAAAGGGGGAATCCATCGGCTGAAGTGACAGATTGGTTTGTATTTCCTGCGCTACCTCTATGGCCTGCTCACCCCACTGCGGCGCACCGATCATTTGCATCTTCTGCCACACGACTTCTGCCATGGCGTGATTGGCCAGACCGTGCCTGCTTTTGCTGACCCAGTGTCTTTCGACACGGCAGCCACTGATCATGGCGGCGGCCTCGGCGTTGCGGTCAAGCACCCGGGTCACCTGCTCGGCCATGTTGATGTCGGGTACCCGTATCATGTATTGCAGCTCAGCCATGGCTGCCGGCAGGTTATCTGCCGTGGCCTGCCCTGCGGTCAGTATTGCTTCAGACACCGACCAGCCACCGGTGTGAGACAACATAGACTCGCGCAGCGCTTTACTGCTTTGGTACATATGCATGAGCGCATCGTTGGCACCCGGGGCGCGAACCGCGCTGTGCGACTGCGGTATCGGTGCGGATGATTCGCCAGTGAGCCATTGTTCAGGCTGATCGCACACAAACCGGTATATCATCGAATACGCAGCGCCGCAGTGGGTATCCCACCTGACGGTATTGCACAAAGGCATCATGTAGAACGGATGGAATGACAGCATCGCATCGAGGTTGTCATAGTAGCCTTTGGCCGCGTGGACTGGTTTGGATCCGCGTACTTTTTCGGCTGGTTCTCCGGTAAAGCTCAGCGCACCGCCGATGTTGTGTTTTTGCATGACCGCCTGTGTCGCCAGCAACGCGCCAAGCCCCGCAATGCCCAGCCCGGAGTGCGGATCGGTATGCCCGCCGGCAGAAAAGCTCAATCCTTCACGTGCGGCACGAACAGGCACCGCTGCCTGACAGTTGTCTGGCACAGCATCGTATTCGGCGTACATGCCTATAGTCGGCCCGCTGCCATTGGACCACTTTGCACTGAATGCGGTGGGCATGCCGCCGGACCCGGCCTCTACGCTGAAACCGTACCGTCGCAGTGTGTTGACGTACCACTGTGCTGATTGATATTCACGCCAGGCAGTCTCGCCATAGTCGAATATCAACGCTGTCCATTGCGATAACTCCGAGGCGATGCTTTCAATGAAAGCGCACGCTTCAGCATCTGTTGTGTGTTGGTCGGCCACGCTGGTAGATATCTCTCGAAACTGCAACTGCGGTGTTGCATGATATCCAATTGTTCAGTCCGGTGACTATCCATGTACCCCTTAGAACCCGTTGCCACCATACGCTCATGCTACACACAGCGATTCGGGATACCCCGCCAGGCCGGACTGGTCAACTCGGCACAGGGGCAGATTGTATTCAGCAGAAATACCCATAACGAGTTATCGCTGCGGGGACTGGAAGCGTTTTCGCATATCTGGGTAATATTTATTTTTCATGAACACCACTATCGCAATATCAAACCGCTGGTTCAGCCTCCAAGACTCGGTGGAAAAAAAAATGTAGGCGTGTACGCAACACGCAGCCCTAACCGACCCAATGGGCTCGGTTTAAGTTGTGTGGCACTGGAATCGGTGAGTAATGAAGGCACCGAGATTCATTTAAACATCAGTGGCGGCGACTTTCTCGATGGGACGCCGGTGGTTGATATAAAACCCTATGTGACCTTTGCAGATTCTATTAG
>JAHDHK010000292.1:726-7142 GCA_020631335.1 Chromatiales bacterium | reverse complement strand
AAGCCGCATGGATGCGGCGTGAGCGCTGCCGCACAGGGATGTGCGATCAGCGCGGCCCGGTGGAGGGAGATTTCAAAAAATGGCGCAGCCACCCGCAGGGCCGAACACCCGCGAAAAGCGTTTTGGTGACTTTTGCGCTTTTCAAAAGTTACTCGTCACGCCATGGAATGGCAAAACGAAAACCGGCATGGATGCCACGCCCCACATGCTGAGCGCAGCGAACGAACCACATGCCAAGCCCAGCGAACCAACCACATGCCAAGCGCAGCGAACCAACCACCCACCATGCGCAGCACACTCCCCCCTCTACTCAAACTCCAACTTCAAAGTCTCCTCCAACACCACCCGGATCAACTCGACACTCTCTTTGAGCACGCCTTCGAGCTGACTGAAATCAATACCGGTTGAAACTTTACCGGCTGCACGATTAACCACCATGCCGCAACAGGCGTACTGCATATCGATTTCGCGCGCGAGTGCGGCTTCGGGCATGCCTGTCATACCGACGAT
Organism: Chromatiales bacterium; assembly: GCA_020631335.1. Lineage (GTDB taxonomy): Bacteria > Pseudomonadota > Gammaproteobacteria > Granulosicoccales > Granulosicoccaceae. The sequence goes on along the minus strand of JAHDHK010000292.1, from coordinate 6,632 downwards.
GGTACAGCCATCGTTTTCCATACGACGGATTTCGGCTGCAGTTTCGAGTCTTGGCCCCTGTGTCGCACCGTACACACCGCTGCTCACATGATTAACCGATGCGGTATTACACGCCTCGATCAATCGCTTTCTGATCACTGGACAGTAGGGTTCACTGAAGTCGATATGCCTGAAGGTATCGTTTTTGGCACCATAGAAGGTGTGTGCGCGATCGTGTGTGTAATCAATGATCTGATCAGGTATCACAATGGTGCGTTCCTGACAGTCATCACTGATTCCACCGACAGCGGCCAGCGCAATAACATGGCTTACTCCCACTTCTTTTAACGCCATCAGATTAGCGCGATAGTTCACCATATGCGGTGGAATGGTGTGCCGCCTGCCGTGCCTGGCCAGAAAGATCACCGAATGACCATTAAGCTCACCATGTATCAGCGGACTTGAAGGTGCTCCGTACTCTGTTTTCACCATTTCACGATGATGTACCGTCAAACCGGGCATGTTGGTTAAACCGGTACCACCGATGATTGCTATTGTTGCCATGTAAATTCCAAAGTACTTGCAAACGTAAAAAGTAGTAAGACAAATCAGCCGTACGCCACCACGGCGGCGGCAGCGCGTGCCATCAATGATTCGTCAGGTGTCTCGACGTCCCGTGCGCAAAGCATCAGGCGTCGGTTAACCGCCGCCTGATCGCCGGTACTGATTTCAGCATGATCATAAGCGGCTATTGCTGCTTGTCGATCGTTACAAATCAACGCGAAATCACTGCCGGCGCGCAACGCACTGGCAGCGGCATCCGCCTGAGACATCCGACCCGTGATAGCTCCCATCGATAAATCGTCTGTGACTATCGGCCCCGTAAAACCGAGCTGATCTCTTAGGATGTTCTTCTGCCAGACCGCAGACAAGGTGGCAGGTGCGTCATCTACATTTTCGTACACCACATGGGCGAGCATTATCGAAGTGGCTGCCTGATGCAGCTGTACAAATGATTGCATATCCGCACCGAAGATATCTTCTTTCGAGCGTTTATCTCTGGCAAAGTCAACGTGCGTATCTACGTTTACACCACCATGTCCGGGAAAGTGCTTTAACACACTGGCACAGCCAGCCGCGGTAAAGCCACGGATCACAGCACCGGCTAAGGCCACCACTGCGTTTACATCATGATGCAGCGCACGATCACCGATGGCAGGGCACAGGCCGCGATCCAGATCAGCCACCGGTGCGAAACTGAAATCGACCCCGTGCTGACGCAGCTCCCACGCCAGCAGCGTTGAAGTCGCGGTTAAATCACTGACTGCCTTCTGCGGGTGGGTATCGTATACCTGCCCGAAACGCCGCATCGGTGGTATCAGGGTAAACTCTTCTTTAAAGCGCTGAACCCGTCCTCCCTCCTGATCTACAGCAATTAACAGCGGACCGTTTCGCGCACTCTTTAATTGACGTGTCAATTCACTCAGTTGCGCGGAGTCGGCAAAGTTGCGCGCAAACAAAACGACGCCACCGGTGAGCGGATGCGCGATCAACTCACGCTCTTCCGTCGTCATTGTCAGGCCTTCCACGTCAATAAAGAGCGGACCGGGCGGGTTTTGCGAGCTATGCGACATGGATTCGGCGGGAGCGGACGGCAAGGCGTACGGTGAGAGGTATGCTGCCACGATTTGCACAATGCGGCAATTTTGACCGGCGAAAACGCCAGTATACTGACTGCCCGGTCACTGGCATACTTCCATCAAAGGGAATCAAAGGGCGCAAATTGACTAGCCGGTTAAGGATTCACACAATAGCGGCTTTACTCGCGCGATTGTTGGCACTGTTTTTTGTTGTGGTTGGGGCTGCATCCGCGCAGACCATCACATCGCCGGATTCAGGGAGCTCATCGGCTGCACTGTTTGCCAACCAGAACGAATTTGCGTTTGCGAGGCTGGTATACAACGGGGTCGATTCTGACGGGTGGGGTCCGCGCTGGCAGGTTGACTGGCCGGAGGCGGAAACACACCTGCTGGCCGGATTATCAAGGCTGACCAGAATCGAGACAAACCCGCGAGGCGCGCTGTTACAACTCTCTGATGAAACGCTGTTTGATCACCCGTGGCTTTATGCCGTAGAGGTCGGGTCGTTGCGGTTGAGTGAATACGAGGCCCACCGGCTGCGGGAATACCTGCTGCGCGGTGGTTTTTTAATTGTGGACGATTTTCATGGTCCGCATGAGTGGGACAATTTTGCCTATGCGTTGCACCAGGTTTTCCCCGAGCGCCGTATAGAAGAGATAAAAGTCGACGATGCGATTTTCGAAACCCTTTATGACATCAACGAACGCACACAAATTCCCGGTTTGCGGCCACTGCGCTCAGGCCGTACCTGGGAGCATGGCGGTAATATTCCGCACTGGCGAGGCATTCGGGATGATCGGGGACGCATCATGATCGCTATCAATTTCAATATGGATCTTGGAGATGCATGGGAACACGCAGACTGGTCAGAGTATCCACAAGCCTATTCAGCACTGGCTTATCGCTTTGCGTTGAACTATGTGCTGTACGCAATGACTCACTAACATACCGTAAAGAGTACGCCACACTGATTGTAAATTCACAGAGCCATCCGCATGTTTGAATGGCTGTTTAGCTATCCCCGCAATGACTACCAGGCAGGCACATTAAACTTTGCCTCCGGCTGGCCTGTGAGCTGGCTGGTTGCCGCGATTGTTCTGGTGGCGCTGCTGCTGGCAGCCAGCTTGTGGACCCGAAAGACACAGCTGAGCAACGGGCGACTGGCGCTGATCTGGGGCTTGCAGGCCGCGTTTGCCGCAGTGTTATTGACACTGTTGTGGCAGCCGACTCTGGAAGTGCAAAAACTGAAGCCGGGCGAGAATACGGTGTCGATTCTGATGGATCGCTCCGGCAGCATGCGTTATCGCCACGATGGCAATAGCCGCATAGAGCAGGCTCAGTCTGTATTAACCGACCTGAGCGATGAGTTGTCAGCCAATTTCAACCTGAGGTTCGCAACTGTCGGTGACAACCTGCAATGGGTGGACGAACTCAGCGCTGAAGCACCTGAGTCCAACCGCAGCCACATCTCCAGTTCACTCATTGATGCACTGGAACAAGCACGCAGCGAGCCGGTGGCGGCAATTGTCCTGGCCACTGACGGCAGTGATCATTCTTCTTTGCAGGCAGGCGACAATGCCGCAAACTTCTGGGAGCAACTGCAGAACTACGGGGTACCGGTGCACACCATCGGACTCGGCCGCGAGGTCATGCCCGAAGATGTCGAGATTGTCGATGTTAATCTGGCCGAAAGCACGCTGCCCGGTGCGGTGGAAACCGCCAGTGTCACGCTGCGGCACGGTGGTAACGGCACCGCCCGCATCAAGGTGTATGACGGTGACAGCATCATTGCGATAGAAGAACGCGTTCTGCCGGCAACCGCCGGTGATGTAACCTTCGACCTGGATATAGACGCACCACAACCGGGTTTGCGCGAACTGACGTTTGAAGTAGAACCCACCGCATCGGATCTGGTGCCGCAGAACAACTCGCGTAAAAGACTGCTGCAGGTGGGTGAACAGAAACGGCGGATTTTGTATTTCGAGGGTGAACCGCGCTGGGAATACAAATTCATACGTCGAGCTGCCGGTGAGGCCGACGGGTTATCATTGGTAACCATTCTGCGGACCACACCGAATAAGTTTTACCGCCAGGGCATAGACAGCCCCGAACAACATGCCAACGGTTTCCCGATCAGTAAAGAGGAGTTATATCAATACGACGCGCTGATCATTGGCAATGTAGAGGCTATCTCTCTTAACACCGAACAACATCAGCTCATTCACGACTTTGTCGCTGAACGCGGTGGCACTTTACTCATGCTGGGTGGCAAAGACGCCCTTGCCGATGGCACCTGGTATAACAGCCCGGTTAACCAGGTATTGCCGGTGGCTATACCGCAGTCACCCACGCCGACATTCTCGCGTATCAGAGCAAAGGCACAACTGACTCCCGGTGGTGCGCGATCACCTATTACGCAACTGAGTAACGACACAGACACCAACGCCATTCTGTGGGAAGAGCTTCCCGAGATTGCAGACTTCCAGCGCACCGGTAAACCGAAACCGGGCGCGACGGTACTGCTGGGCGTCACGTTACCCGATGGCAGCTACCCGCTGCTAAGCAGGCAGCGTTATGGCAATGGCCACGCCTATGTGCTGGCCAGCAGTGGCACCTGGCGCTGGCAGATGCAAATGCCTTCTGAAGACATGAAACATGAAACCTTCTGGCAACAGTTACTGCAAACCATGGCCAATGCTGCCACACAACGATTCGAAGTGACCACTGATCAGCAGATATATCTCGATGCCGAACAAGTAACAGTCACTGCCAGATTACTCAACGAAGCGTTCGAGCCCGATGTGTCGAGCGAGGTAAGCGCTGTACTCACAGCACCCGATGGCACCACTGAAGAAGTACCGCTTGCAGCATCAGCAGCTAACGCCGGGGAATTTACTGCCAGTATAGAAGCCAATGTCACCGGCAGCTGGCGGGTGCAGGTAAACACTCGCAATAACGACCAGCCCGCTGATGATGCCACCACCGATGCCCCGGCAAGCCGGACACACTGGATTCATCGTGAAAACGGAGTGGCTGAGCATTTTAATCTGGCACAGAACGCCGCTTATCTGAAGCGCATAGCGGCCACGACCGGGGGCAGTTATCGCACCGTCGATGAGGCAGATGAACTTGCTGAGTTGATGCGCACCGCTCGTGACGGCATAGTTTCACTGCAACAAATCCCTCTCTGGAACATTCCCCTGTTTTTTGTACTGCTGCTGGGGTTGAAACTGGTTGAATGGCTGTTGCGAATGATGTGGGGACGCTTGTGAGATTACTCTGCACACTGCTGTTGTGCCTGTCTTGTACACCACTTGCGATGGCCAGTACCGTTACTGTTGTGATCAGTGGCCTGGGCGGCAACGCGGAATACGAAGAACAGTTTAATCAGCATGCAACGACCATTGCCGAGGAAGCCAGGCGCATCTCGCAAAATCCGCAGGACGTTATCCTGATACGCGGCGACGCAGCCAAAAAAAGTGTCATCACTGCATTGCTGGCTAATCTGCCTGCCAGCAATAAAGCCGACACTCTTCAAATGTATTTGATCGGCCATGGCAGTGTTGATAATCAGCAGTTCAAATTTAACATACCCGGCCCCGACATCACCGGTGAAGAACTGGCTGAAGCACTGAACACTCTGCCCTACCAGCGCCAGCTGGTAGTGGTATCGACCAGTGCCAGCGGTGCACTGCTCGAAACACTGGCTGCACCGAATCGCGTGGTCGTGACTGCCACGAAAAATGATCGCGAACAAAACGCCGTCAGATTCACTGAATATCTGGTTAATGCATTGAGTGATGAGGCAGCCGACCTCAATAAAAACGAAAGCATCAGCGCAAAAGAAATGTTCGAATACGCCAACAATGCAACCGACAGTTACTATAAAAACGAGAAACTGCTGGCACCGGAACATGCGCGGCTGAACGGCGACCTGGCTGATGATATTGAAGTGTCACGTTACGGCGTGCTACTGGAGCGCAAAGATGAAATCTCTCCCGCCCTGTTGACCAGACGTCAGTCACTGTCAAACGAAATAAACGCGCTGAAAGCACGTAAAGAAGAAGTCGATGAAGATCAGTACTTTGACAAACTGCAGGAGCTGATGCTGGAGCTGGCAGATATCCAGCGCGATATAGATGCCGGAGGTAACGCCAATGACAACTGATCAAACTACCATGCAACCGTTAATGATGATGGCTGGCTTCCGCAAATTAATGGCCGCTATCACAATGATGGTTGTACTTGGCAGCCCGGCCACTGCAGAGGAATACGACCCTGATCGCG
>JAHDHK010000292.1:0-716 GCA_020631335.1 Chromatiales bacterium | reverse complement strand
GACCCGGCACTCCTGCGCTGCGATGATATTTACAACCGTGGTGATATCGACGGGGCGATCGGTTGCTTCACACCACTGACCAGATCAGCCTCATTACATGTTGCCGCTGAGGCCTACTGGGCGCTGGGTGACAGTCGCGCAGCCAACGAACAGTTTCGACTTGCAGTTGACGAGCAACCGGGCAACCCGCATATCCGGGCGCGCTGGGGACGCTTGTTTTTAAGTACACATCAACCCAGCCAGGCAGTGCCTTTGTTTGAAGAGGCGATGCAGCTCGACCCCGATTACCTGCATGCAAAGACAGGGCTGGTAGCCGCACTGCTGACACAGTCGGGGGGCGAAGGCAGAAATCTCCTGATGAGCCTGGCTGCAGATCACCCGGATGACGTAGAACTGCTGTTGTTACAGTCCCGCCTGCTGCTGGAATCTAAAAACGTCGACGAAGCCGATGTATTGCTTGACCGTGCGCTGGCCACTGCACAAAAAGAAAATATCTCACCGCTTGATATTTATGCGCTTAAAACCTCTGCAGATTTACTGCGAGATATCGATGACAGCCCGTGGATACAAAAAGCACTCGACTACAGCCCGACCTACGGTGATATCTACTTTATTCCGGTGCATTATCATCTGATCAACTACCGCTACGAAGAGTCGGTAGAACTATTAAAAAAAGCGGTGGAGGTACAACCCACTCACTGGAGTGCGCACTCCCA
>JAHDHK010000291.1:5852-7238 GCA_020631335.1 Chromatiales bacterium | reverse complement strand
ACCAGTGATCCTTTAAGTGCTTCATGCGGGTCGGTGGTCGGTTTGCCGTCGGCGTCAACTGCCCACCCGGTTGGTATGGATTCGCCTGCCGCTGCAGCCATGGTTATTTTACCCAGTGCAACGGCGCTCGTGCTTTGATCAAATTGAAACGCAACACCACCGTCGCGTGCCGGCACGGACATGGCAATAGGATTGGTTCCGAGTACGGCGCGTTTACCACCCGGAGGTGATACCACTGCTGAGGCGTTGGTAAAACCGATGCCGATCAGACCTTCACTGGCAATTTGGCCGGTAAAATAACCCAGTGATGTACAGGTGTGTGCATGCTTGACGGCAAACGCACAATTACCGGCTGATCGCGCGGTATCCAGCGCTAATGGCAGGCCTCGGGTAAACGCCGGCTGTGCAAATCCAGACCTGGCATCCACTAATACACTGGCAGCCTTCGGTTGGCTGACGTCGGGTTCTATGGTGCCGTCGACTCTGCCCGAAACGAGTTGGCTGCAATAGCTTTCAAGGTAATAAAGGCCGCAAATCAAATTGCCATCGGCTTCGGCGACACGAATAGCATGTGCCACCGAAGCGGCTATCCAGTCCGCCGCCCCGTGTTTTACCAGCGCCTGTTTGCTGGTAGATTCGATAAGATCCAGCGATACAGTTATTTTACTCATTGATAGAACCGGTTATGCGTGCAGAAAAGGCAGGATACAGGGCGGCTTAAAGCAGGTCTTTTTCTTCCAGGACCTTGCGCGCCACTCTGAAACATTCGAGTGATTGAGGCACACCGCAGTAAATGCCGATCACATGAATGATGGCACGAATCTCTTCAACCGTGACGCCATTGTTGATCGCTCCGCGACAGTGAATTTCCCATTCATGCATTTTGCCCAGGGCGCCAATCATTGACAGGTTCATCATCGAACGGGTCTTTGCGTCAATGGCATCATCACCCCAGCCGAATCCCCAGCACCAGGCGGTCATCGCTTCCTGAAACGGGCGGGTAAAATCGTCAGCGGCAGCCAGGTTCTTTTCGACATATTCTGCACCCAGTGTTGACTTGCGTTGATCAAGTCCAACGTCAAAGAGATTTTTATCCATAGGAGTTCCTGTAATGATTGATTGGTTTATGTTGAGTGAACTGGTGGGTAAACGGGTTAGCAGGCTGTTGAAATACTATTGCGCCAGTTATTGCGTCGGGTCTGAGGGCGTTAATTTCACCCGGTAACGCCACCCGGTCAAAATACTCTTTTATGCCCCGTAAGCTGCGCTTTTTCAGCTGCCCTTGTACAGCGGACAGGAGCCTTCTCAGATCGTCGCTCATCAGATTTTTCAACACTCTGTCAGGTGGAGGGGAAGTAGTCACCAGTGGTGTTGCGCATCCATTGT
>JAHDHK010000291.1:0-5842 GCA_020631335.1 Chromatiales bacterium | reverse complement strand
AGAGTGCTCTGAATCGACACCGCCGTTCGGATCGAGTACCAGCGGCCCCGGTCGATACCCGCGACTGCGCAGCCCTTTTTGTACAGATTCTACAAGGCCGATGTCTTCTTCGACAGTGGTTTCCCGGTCTTGCTGTGCGAGTGCATCAACAACACTGTCTGGTTGTCCGTCAATGCTATACCACCCGCGTATCAGTAGCACGTGTCCGGCGTCCTGTGGTCTCCAGTGATAAGTATTCAGCACATTGCCCGGGTATACCTGAAACGAAAACAACGGCCATAGAAACCACGATGAATAATCACCTGCATGTTTGTTGGCAGACAGGTCAATCGGGTAGGTCATCTTATCCAGGTTTTGACATTCGGTTGTATGTCTTAAACAAAACCCCTGGGGTTGAATGTCGTAGGTTTCAGGCCTGACAACACCGGTGGCAAACGTGCGATGGTTGAGTTTGCAGTGATAGCATTCAGAATAGTTTTCGACTGACACTTTCCAGTTGCAAGCCTCCGGTACCTCGACCCACTTCAGTGGTTTGAGTTCGTCGATCCGGGGAACATAAGCCGCCAGTTGTGTACGTACCCCGGGAAACCAGTGGTCCATCGGGTAGGCGTTATCGTCAAGGTTCACGAAGATAAAGCCGTGCAGTGTTTCGCAGCGTACCCGGGTCAGACAGATGTCTGCAGCATCAAACCCCGGAACGTTTTTGATATTCGGGCCGGTACGAAGCTGACCGGACAAGTGATAATTCCATGCGTGGTAGGGGCAGGTAATCAGTCGAGTATTGCCTTGCCCGCCGAGTAGTTGATGCGCGCGGTGCTGGCAAACATTGTAGAAGCATTTGAGTTGTTGTTTTTCATCGAGGATACAAAACAAAGACTCATCGGCAATATCAAACGTAAAGTAGTCACCGGTATTTTGTAACTGCGACAGATGACCGGCGAATTGCCAGGTTCTGGCCAGAAGGCCTTGCTGTTCATCCTGAAAGATAGTGTCTTGAGTGTAGTAACGCGCCGGTAACGAGCGCAATGGATCATTGTTCATGCAATTGAGCCCTGATCAGAATAATAAATACCAAGCGTGTGGCGGCGTTCGTGAAAGTCTTTTATGTTGGCGATCACCTCGGCATCTGCATCGGCAATAACAAAAGCCATCAGCGTTTCAAGCAGTGCGGCGGCAGCCACATTGGAGGTGAAAAACTGCGGTGTGTCGGTGCCTGCAACAAACCCGTGTGACGAGCCCGCGATGACGGGTGAGGCAGCGCTGTCCGATACGCCGATAATCTGTACACCCTGTTGGCGTGCAACCTCAACTGCGTCTACGACTTCGGTGCGGTATGGCTTGAATGTTATTGCCAATAAAACGTCCTGATGGCTGGCACGGGCCAGATCGTCAATGGCCAGGCTTCCGTCACGGGGTATCGAGGCAACATTATCCAGTGCCATTTCGGCAAGGTAACTGAAGGTTCTGGCCAGCGCATAGTTTAGTCCGACGCCCAGAACATAAACTTTGCGAGCTGCCACAATCGCATCCGCAGCGCATTTGAGTTTTTCCGCACTGGTGTCGCTCAGCGTTGTTTCAATATTGCTGATCGTGCTGGCAGCCATGTCGGCATAGAGCGAGCCGAGGTTGCCTGTCCGGGAGAGGCTCTGCAGCCAGGCGGCCCGATCCTGAAAGTTGCTGTGGCCGCGACGGATTTCTTCTTTAAACGGCTCGCGAAAGTCGTCATAGCCGTCGAAGCCGCAGGTTCTGGCCAGTCTCACCAGTGTGTTGGGTTTTACCCCCGCCGCCCGGGCCAGCTCGTTGATCGAGCTGATACTGATATCAGTTGGGTTTTCCAGCAGCCAGCTCGCTGCTTTTTGCAGCTGCGGTGTCATTTGTGACAGTTTGCCGGCGACAAGGTCGAGCACTTGTGGCGCCTGAATAGATGATGGTACAGACATTTTATTTCATTTTCTATTTTGTATGTTTGTACCGTATACTCGCCGCAACTGCAAATCGAGGTGTTACCGGTGACTCTGAACACAACCCTGCCTTCAACCGCCCGTGTTGTGATTGTCGGGGGAGGCGTAATGGGATGCGGCATTGCCTACCATCTGGCGCATGAAGGCTGGAACGATATTGTGTTGCTCGAAAAAGCCGAGCTCACATCAGGTTCTACGTGGCACGCAGCAGGGCAGATAACGCATTCAACGTCCAGTTTCGGACTGGGTAAGTGTGTTGACTACAACATATCGCTTTATGCCGGTGCGCTGGAGAAGGAAACCGGTCAATCGGTGACCTGGCACGGATGCGGTTCGTTTCGGGTGGCTTATACCGAAGATGAAATGGACTGGCTGCGACACACGCTGAGTGTTGCGACCGCGCTGGGATTTAATATTGAACTGGTTGGACCGCAGCGTATTGCCGAGCTGCACCCGTTCTATAACACGCAAGGCCTTCTCGGTGCACTGCATACTCCGGATGACGGTCATGTTGATCCCTCAGGGGTGACACAGGCACTGGCCACAGGTGCACGGCAGCTCGGTGCGCATATTATCCGCCGCTGTCGAGCGACTGATATACAGCAGTTACCCACCGGTGAATGGAAAGTAAGCACTGAACACGGCGATATAGTCTGTGAACATGTGGTCAATGCCGGTGGCACCTACGCGCGACAGATGGGGGAATGGAGTGGGCTGCAGCTGCCCATGACATCAATGACGCATCACTACTTTGTTACAGATACCGTCTCCGAGTTTCAGCAGCTCGAATACGAACTACCTGTGATACGAGATGACAAGCTGGTGTCGGGTTACATCCGTATGGAGCAGCAGTCCGGGCTGATTGGTATCTATGAAAAGGCCAATCCGAATACAGTGTGGGAAGATCATTGTCCATGGGATGCCGAAAACGAGTTGTTTGCCCCCGATTACGATCGAGTGATGCCATGGCTTGAAAATGCGCTTGAACGCATGCCGGTGCTGGCGGGTTACGGAATCAAGCGCGATGTGCATGGTGCGATCTCACATCCGCCCGATGGTAATCCGCTGATCGGACCGGCACCGGGGGTGAACAATTACTGGTGTTGTTGTGGTACACAAATCGGTATCGGATGGGGGCCGGGACTGACCCGTGAACTGGCGCGCTGGATGGTACACGGTGCTGCCGATATCTCAATGCGCGAGTTTGATCCCAGACGTTTCGGCGACTACGCAGACAAACCTTATCAGGTAACGAAGGCAAAAGAAGACTATTGCCTGCGACACGAAATTCCATTCCCGCACTTTAACCGGCTGGCCGGTCGACCGGTTAAAGCCGGGCCGCTTTATCAGCGATTAAAGGCGCAGGGCGCTGTGTTTGAAGATGTGTATGGACATGAGCGTCCGCGCTGGTTTGCCACTGAAGGGGTTGATGCTGTTGATCAGTATTCCTTTAAACGTAATGTCGTTCACGGGATTGTCGCCGCCGAGGTAGCCGCGGTGAGAAATGCTGTAGGTTTAATGGATGTGACTGCCTTTACTAAAGTCGAAGTCAAAGGGGCCGGCTCTGCGGCACTACTTGATGACTTGATTGCCAACCGACTGCCCCGGCGCGACGGATCTGTCATTCTTACGCATATGCTGAACGCAAAGGGCCGCATTGAATTGGAAACCACTGTGGTCAGGCTGAATGCGGGGCACTATTACCTGGTGTGTGCTGCGTTTTTTGAGCAGCGGTTACTTGATCACCTGCACCGCTATCAGTCTGAGCATCAGGTTGAGATCAATAATCTTTCTTCCACCTGGTCTGCACTCGCATTGCAGGGCCCGAAATCTCGAGAGGTGTTGCAGCCGAATACCGACAGTGCGCTTGATAATCAATCTTTTCGCTGGTTATCTGCACAAAATATTCAAATAGCCGGTCAGCCGGTACTTGCGGTACGAGTCTCGTATAGTGGTGAACTGGGCTGGGAACTGCATGCCGAAAACGCAGTCATCGAAGCAGTGTACGATGCCTTATGGACTAGCGGTTTACCTCACGGTATCGTCAACTATGGTTCATTTGCGATGAATGTCCTGCGTATGGAAAAGGGGTTTAAAGGCGCGTCGGAATTAACCAATGAAGTCACCCTGCCGGAAGCTGATGTAATGAGGTTTGTCGCTTTGGACAAAGCGTCGTTTATCGGTAAGGCACAAACGCAGCACAGTGCGGACAATCCTCTGCCATGGGTGTGTGCTTATCTGGAGATTGATGCAGACGACATTGCAGACGGACACGGCGGTGAAGCCGTGGCGCATGAAGGTGTTATTGTCGGTACCACGAGCTCTGTGGCTTATGGTCACAGTGTCGACAAGATACTGGCCTTTGCGTATGTTACTCCGGTGGCCGCTGTTGCAGGTACTCAGCTGAGTGTCATGATCATGGGGGAGTGGCGTTCGGCTCGCGTGCTGGCAGATGCTGCGTATGATCCGCAAAGTGCACGCCCCAGAGCAGATGCGTAACTGCACACAAACCCGATGAGTCACTGTGAAAGTTATTGCCTTGCACTTATCAACACGTGCTCTGAATCCACATGCAATTTTTTACTCACGAAACGACTGTAGCAGGTAAGCAATCATGACCATACCGGCAACCATGCGAGCCTTTGTGCTCACCGGCCACGGCGACTTCGACCGGTTGCAGTATCGCGACGACTGGCCGGTACCGCAGTGTGGTGCAGATCAGGTGTTGATCAAGGTGCATGCCTGCGGTTTGAACAATACCGATGTCAATACCCGAACCGGTTGGTATTCGAAAGGGGTAACCAGCAACACGACCGGTGGCACACTGGAAGACGCCAGTGGTGAGGATGCTACCTGGGGCGGTAAACCGCTGGAATTCCCCAGAATTCAGGGCGCTGACGTCGCCGGAACGGTAGTTGAGATCGGTGCCAATGCCAACCCCGCACTGGCAGGTCAGCGGGTAATGATAGATACCTGGCTGCGTGACTGGGAAACACCGGCCGATTATCACAAAACCGGTTACTACGGTTCTGAGTGTGATGGTGGTTTTGCTGAATATACAGTGGTCGATCATCGTCAGGTTCACCCGGTAGTATCGCCGCATTCCCATGCCGAAATCGCCTGCTTTGCCACTTCCTATATCACCGCTGAAAACATGCTGAGTAAAGCCAACGTGGCTGAAGGTGATCAGGTATTAATTACCGGTGCTTCCGGGGGTGTCGGTTCGGCCCTTATTCAACTGGCTAAGCGTCGCGGCGCTACCACCATTGCGTTGTGCGGTGAAAGTAAACACAGCATGCTGCAGGCGTTGTCTCCCGATGTCACACTGGTTCGTGAGCCGGCTGATCTTAAAAGTGAGTTGCGTAAAGCCACCGGCCGGACAGATGTTGACGTGGTCGCCGATGTTGTCGGTGGTGGCTATTTCTCAACTTTGATTGATGCGCTCACGCGTGGCGGACGCTATACCTGTGCCGGTGCGATAGCCGGTCCGGTGGTCGATTTCGATCTGCGAACATTTTACCTGAACGATCTGGTGTTCACCGGGGCGACCGTCGTGCCTGTCGGTATGTTCGCGGAACTGGTGGGATATATCGAACGTGAAGAAATTCAGCCGGTGGTGGCAAAAGAGTATCCACTGGCTGAGCTGCATGATGCACAAAGAATGTTTATAGAAAAAAATCACATAGGCAATATTGTGGTCAATGTGGACTAAACGGGTGTCGCAAGATGTTAATAGTGCGATGCGAACCGCCGACGGTGGCGCGAGCACACTGTACCGGCGTGCGATGGCTTGTCTTCACGCAAACATCTGTTGTGTGTGCAGGCGTCTGATCAGATATCAGGGGGAGTTTAGTCAATGAAAATTACCCGGCTCAGCGTAT
>JAHDHK010000290.1 GCA_020631335.1 Chromatiales bacterium | reverse complement strand
AGTCCACGATGGAGCGTATTGATCTGCGGCTCAAGGAGCAGAATGAGTTGTTAAAGTCACTCAGCGATCGGCAGTAGTCGTCTGGCATGATCGAGTGTTCGCCTTGGGTGCCGGTAGTCGTCTGTATTTTTCACCAGACACGCTGCTGAGCAAGCAAAATTCCTGATAATAAGGATTTGAGCAGTAACCCGTTTGCAGGATGTGAGTGGATATTCTGCTGTGATACGCTCGGGCAGGGCGTTATCACGGAGGAGATTATGTTCAGAATTACCTGTGCCGCGGTCGGGGTCGTTGCAACCCTGTACGGACTTTCCTATACCTTTTTACCTTTCACTACTGCCAGCCTTTATTTACCGGAAGCCAATGCTCAGGCCGCGCTGCTGGGGCGATACTTTGGCCTGACCCTGTTGTTTGTTGGTGTGGCGTGCTGGTTCTTAAGGGAAATCACAGATCCTGCGGCGAAGCGCGCCGTAGTCATTGCCGGGCTGGTTAACGCGGTGACAGGTGTCGTGGTCTCTGTTGTATTCACGCTCAACGGCGGAATGACTGCGATGGGGTGGTCAGCGGTGGTGATCTATGTTCTCACCGGGGCGGGGTGGCTGATGTCATGGAAAGACACATTGCCCTGGACCCGGATTGAATAGTTCGAAACGTTGTTAGTTATCGGGCCGGATCACACACAAAATTGTAAATTGAGTATGAGTTATGCTGTGGCTTAAATTAGCTTTGCAGTCGGACATAATTGGTATTGTCGTATGAAAAAACTCATTTTTCGTGTGCTGTTGAAGGTGGTATCGCTCGCGCTGGCGTGTGGTTTGTTCGCCGCGATTATCTGGTATTTTTTAAATGAAAGAGCTGCCGTTGAATTTTCTGCGGTACTGTTCGGTTGTGGTATTGGATTGATCGCTCTCGGGGTTATTGTGTTCGGCGGGCATTCCGATGTGAGCCTTGCACCGCGAGACTATAGCACTGCAGAAGCCATTGATCCGAAAGATATGGCTTACGGTAAAGCGTTATTGGATATAGGCCACTCAGCATTATTGATAATCGTGCTGGCGGGTAGTGTAGTCCTTGCCGTCAGTTTGCTTATTACAGACTGGTCCTGAAGTATCGGGCACTGCAGCAAATTGGCCATTGTAAATTAAACCCAATCTCCCGGATAATGTGGATTGTTTCAGGTAAAACGGATACCAAGCATATTGTTGAATATGCCTGGTTACCTTGGCCCGTATGTTTGAATAGTCCCGTGGTTAGAGTTCATCGCCACGTATAATGGATACTTTGCCTAACCGCATGCTTTAGCGCATCACAAACGGATTGGCCATTGGCTGGTCTGACGTATTGATCCAGGTGGTTTGTGTACGTGTGTAATCCATAATGGAATCAACACCGGCTTCGCGACCGTAGCCCGATTGATTAAAACCCCCGAAAGGCGCAATCGGTGATACTGCGCGGTAGGTATTTACCCAGCAGATTCCGGAACGAAGCCTGTTTGAAACGCGATGCGCTCTGGCAAGGTTTTCTGTAAAAACGCCCGACCCCAGACCGTACTCTGAATTATTGGCCAGGGTGATCGCTTCTTCTTCTGTGTCGAATGGCAACAGCGACATGACGGGTCCGAACATCTCAGTTTTCATGGTTTCGGTCTCGGGTGTTTTGCATTCAACCAGTGTGGGGTTGAAGTAGTGGCTGGATAAGCCCTGAGGGCGACTGCCGCCTGCGTGAATAACCGCCCCTTGTGAGAGTGCTTTGTCGAGTGTGCGCTCAATACGTTGTACCTGCTCTACCGTGCAAAGCGGCCCGAGGTGAGTGCTTTGCTGTTGCGGATCTCCGACCGTAATGTGCTGGCTGCGCTCGGTGATTTGCTGTACTACCTGCGCAAAAATATCGCGTTGCACAAATGCCCGTGAACCTGCCACGCAGGATTGCCCTGACGCGCCGAAATTGCCGGCTATCAGGCCGTTAACGGCATTTTCAATGTTGGCGTCGTCAAACACAATGATCGGTGATTTTCCTCCGAGTTCCAGTGAGGTTACCGCAAAGTTCTCTGCCGAGTTGCGTACTACGTGTCTGGCGGTGTCGGGTCCGCCGGTAAATGCAATGCGATCAATGTCGGGGTGACGGGTCAGTGGAATGGCGCAGTTTTCTGCATCGCCTGTAATTACTGAAACTACGCCGGCAGGAAAGCCGGCCTGGTCTATCAGCTTTGCAAACTCCAGCATTGGGGCGGGCGCGACTTCAGATGCTTTCAGTACCACGGTACAGCCGGCTGCCAGTGCCGGACCGAGCTTGGTTGCAGTTAAAAACATTTGAGCATTCCAGGGCACGATGGCGGCGACCACGCCAATCGGTTTGCGTTTGGTAAACACATGCATGTCGGGTTTGTCTATCGGCAGTACAGCGCCTTCTATTTTATCGGCAAGGCCGGCAAAGTAGCGGTAGTAGTCTGCGACGTAGCGGGTTTGTGCAATGGTCTCCGAGGCGAGCTTGCCACTGTCAGTGGTTTCAACACGTCCGATCGTGTCGGCAGCGTGTTCGATGAGATCGGCAAGCTTAAATAACAACTTGCCTCTGGTGGTGGGCAGCATGTCGCGCCATGCGGGTGAATGCAGCGCCGCTTTGGCGGATTGAACAGCATGCTCTACATCTTCTGCAGAGGCGCAGGCAAAGCTGGCCCATGCTTCACCGGTGGCCGGGCAGATGCTGTGCATGCTGGTGCCCCGGCTGCCTTCTTTCCATTTGCCGTTAATGAAGAGTTGATAATGGGGAAGGGTGGTCATTGATTAAGTCCCGGGTAGGCGTTAGCTGAAGGCAGGCATGACATCTTCTATGAATCTTCGAAGTGAATCGCGTTTGCGCTCGAAGGACATGCCGCTGTCTATCCATAGAGAAAATTCATCGTAGCCGAGATCTTCGTAGCGCTTTAGCTGTTCTATAATCTGCGAGCTGGTGCCGATGGTCAGGTCGCGTTTCATGTTGGCGGGGGACATCATTTCGTTGGCCTGTAGTTCGGCCTGTGTCAGTGATTCGATATGTCCCTGGCTGACCGGTTTTTTATTTTGAAACCAGGCGCCGAAATAATTGTAAAAGCGGCTGAGCTCAATGGCGGCGGCGTCGGTATCTGCATTGTCTTTTGCCACGTAGGTATGGTGCAGCAGCAGTATTTTCGGCCTCGGTCCGGCGTAGCTGCTGCAAGCGCTTTCGAAGCGTTGCATCAGGCTTTCGATTTCCTGCTGTCCCTGCCACAGAGGTGTTACCTGTACGTTAAACCCGTTGTGTACGGCGAATTCGTGGCTGTTGGGGTCTCTGGCAGCCACCCAGATAGGCGGGCCATCCGGCTGCACGGGTTTTGGTGCCGATGTCGTCGAGGGAAACTGATAATACTCACCGTTGTGCTGGTGGTCGCCCTGCCATAGCGGTCGCAGTAATGGCAGTATTTCTCTCATGCGCTGACCCGCCTGCCAGGCATCGAGGCCGGGCATTAGTCGCTCGTACTCGTAGCTGTATGCACCGCGCGCAATGCCCAGTTCAAGTCGACCGTGAGTGGCCAGATCAGTCATTGCCGCTTCACCGGCGAGTTTTATCGGGTGCCAGAATGGCGCGATGATGGTGCCGGTGCCGAGTCTGACGTTTTTGGTGTGATGCGCAAGATCGACAATGGATATAAACGGATTGGGTGCAATGGTGAACTCCATACCGTGGTGCTCGCCCGTCCAGATGGCGCGCATGCCGCCTTCATCGGCAAGCTGACACAGTGAGATAAAATCTTCGTGGAGCTGTTCATGGCTTTGCGTTTCGCTTAAACGCTCCATGTGTGCAAACAATGAAAATTCCATGGGTTAACCTCGTGCTATACCGTTATTCAGTGATGGACATCGCCAGAGTCGACATCGCCGATATACAGTCCGAATACCTTGTTGCGTACTTCAGTGGCAAAGCGGGCCATCATGACTGACATGGCGTTGTCGTCGAACTGTGTCGGATCGAGCGCTGTGATGGGTATAAACCGACCCAGCCCACCGGCAGAGGTGTCGGCGGCGTTAACAAGAAAAAAGGTGTAGTGTCGATTGCTGTGAGGGTCGTCGTAGATAGAATATACCGGGCCGAGCTCGGCATTGAGCTGATGTGTCTCAAGCAGTTGTTGCATGGCACTGCGCGCGCCATTGCGGTCCTGCTGTTCAATAACCGGAAGCGATAACCTGCCGTCTTTTTCACACACCAGGATATGATCATCACATTTGATAATCGCGCCGGTGATGCTCTTGATGTCATGCGCACCTGAAGTGTCAGCGCGTTGTTCCTGGCTGAGACTGAAGTAGCCGTTGCTGCTGTAGCCCAGCCCCGGTTTGTCGAAGCATTCGACGTGCTCGATATGCCCGATCAATATCATGTGATCACCTGCTTCAACTCGATCATGTACGCGGCAGCTGAAGGTGGCACAGGCGCCATCGATAACCGGCACGCCATGATTGTCGCGTTGCCAGCTTACGTTGCTGAAGCGATCTTCAGGGCCACTGGCAAAGTTGTTTGAAATGGCTTCCTGACCTTCTGAGAGTATGCTTACGGCAAAGTGTGTAGTTGTACCAAACACATCATAGGAGGCCACATGTTTACCCGGGCACACCAGCAGTAGTGGCGGATCCATAGAAACCGAGGTAAAAGAGTTGGCGGTAAATCCGATGGGCGTGCCATCGACATCTGCGGTGGTTACAACGGTGACACCGGTCATAAAGCTGCCGAAGGCGCGCCTGAGTTTGTCGTTGTCATGCATTTTCTGCTGCTCCAAAATATTGAATCAATGCATTGGTCACCTGCTCTCCATGTGTCATCGACATCATGTGCTTTGCGTCTTTCACAATATGGCACAGCGCACCGCTGACTAAAGCGCACATTGCCTGTGACATGGCCGGGGTTGAGTTGGGCTCAAGTTCACCGGTCATAAACAACGCCGGACACCTGATGCCGGCAATTGCCTGATCATCCGGTGCGTCGGCATGTGCAAAGGCACGATAAGCATTGATGTATTGCGTTGGCTCGATTGCCTGCAGCCATTGCCTGCATTGTGTACTTGCCTGTGCAAGCTCACCTTGTGGACGCTCACCGAACCAGCGGTTGAGTGTATCCTGCGGGTCTGTCTTCGGGTTTTCTTCTAACTCAGTGACGCGGCTTTTAACAGCCTTTATAGCGGCCTCGCTGCGTCGGTAGATACCATTCAGGACAGCGATGCCGGAGATATTGTTTTGATATCGAACGGCCAGATCAAGGGCGATCAGTGCGCCCATCGAGTGTCCGGCAACAATCGTGGGTGTGCGAATCATTGAAGCAATCGAGTCGGTGTAGTGTTGCAGCGAAGGGGACTGAATGACACAGGGTGAACTTTCACCATGGCCGGGCATATCGATGACGGTTAATTCAAAATGCGGCGACAGGGGCTCTAGCAGGTTGCCCCAGTAGTCGGCATTCATGCCGACACCATGGATAAGCAACATGCGGGTACCGCTGCCGGTGATAGTGCCGGCAATGGTGTCCGTCAGTTTAGATCGCGGCAGGGTTGTCAACGTCATGTCCGAGGTCTTTCAAGTCCTGATAACGGTCACCGATGCGGTGGTGTGGCCTGCCGCCGGAGGCACCACCGAGCACAATAACCAGCTCATCTGCTCGCGGTGCATCGGCTATGGCGAACTGTATTGTGAGATAGTGCGAGCGTCTGCCGGCATCGTGTTTGTCCATCAGTGGTACACATATCGGTGCGTTAGCCGGCCCGCGGGTATTGGCAAAAGACAAATAGCTTGTTGCCCCCACCGCGGTGCGGTAGTGGTTGCCGAATCTCAGGGTATGAATCAGTGCCGAGGCGTGTTCTATTTCACCGTCGAGTCCAACTACAGCGGACTTGCCATAGGCTTCGATCCGGTCTCCGCCACCGGCCAGTGTGGTGATTTTGCCGGTCAGTAGTTCTCCCAGTTCAGGGCCGATGGTATTGATTTCGGGTTTCAGATCCTCAACATAGCGTCCGGCCCACGGGTTAGTGATCACCGCTGCAACTGCGTACAATCGCCATGGCGTGTCTGCTTTTTTGAATCCTTCGATCAGAATTTCTTCATCAAATGTGACTAATTTGCGTATTTCGGTCATGACTTATGAAGGTAGCGTATGGTCATGAAACTATCCGTTGTCAGATGGTTTTTGACAATCAATAAATTTACGGTCATCGACATAAGCTGAGCTAATGGGAATTTCTGTATGAGCCGATCACTGCCGCCACTTGCGTGGTTTCGCGCGTTTGAGAGCGCTGCAGAGCATCAGAACTTTACTGCTGCCGCTGAAGAACTCGGGCTTACCCAGTCTGCGGTCAGTCAGCAGATTCGACAATTGGAGTCCCGGTTGGGGTGTCGCCTGTTCGAACGCAAGCCCCGCGGGATTGCACTGACAGATGATGCCCGTAAACTGCTGCCGCAGGTGCGTCGGGCCATCGATACGCTGCGCGATGCCACAGCGCCTTATGATCAGCAACAAAAGGGGCTGTTGACGATTGCCACCAGTGTGAGTGTGGCGCAGTGGTACTTAGCGCCGCAGTTGTCGCGCTTTACTGCCGGCCGCCATCTCGACGTACGACTGATGACTTCTGTGTGGCCGGATACCATGGCAGACGGCACCGATGTGCAGATACGTTATGGCGCTGCAGACGGACAGCAGCCGCTGGGTAGCAACCGGCTGGTGCTGGTGGCATCACCGGATCTGATCGCGGGCGAGGTACTGCCGCTTGCGGATGATGCATTCAGTCGGTATCCGTTGATACAGGCGGTGGGAACCACTGATACTTGGGGGCATAGCGCCGAAAAGTTCTCGATAAAAGCGCAGAGTGCATCGGTTTTATATGTTGACAGCCATGGTCTGGCGGTTGATCTGGCGAGGTCAGGGGCAGGTATAGCGCTGACCAGTGAGCTGATTGCGATGCCGTTGCTTGCCACCGGTGAACTGGTAGCGGTGAGCGAGTTAACTCCGCCTTCAGAAGATGGTTATTATCTCAATGTGGTATCGCAGGGTGCGCGTGACGCGGCGGAGGAATTTGCCCGATGGTTACTGGCCGAAATAACGCGGGTTGCAGGCGACTATCAGTTGCGACAAAAAGGTGAGGTTTAAGCGCCGGTTTTTTTGTGAACGCGTTTGCAGAATAACGTTTATCTACCTCGCTCACGCGTAGGGTTTCGGCAATGCTGTTAACAATAAACAATAACTCCTGTCAGTCCTGCAGACAGAACGGGGTTTTAGTGCTG
>JAHDHK010000289.1 GCA_020631335.1 Chromatiales bacterium | reverse complement strand
GAAGATACTTGCAATGTGTATCGAATAGTCAGCAACAAGTATCCGCCTAGTGATGGCAGCGGTGCACACAAGTGGGGAAGCAGATGGGTTGATCCGGGGCGGTACGTTGTCCATGCGGCCTCAAGCTATGCGCTGGCAGTACTGGAGAACCTGGTGCACTGGAATAGCGCAAAGCTGCCGGAATCACTGGTGTGTATCGTTGCCACTATCCCGGATAACGTCAGTCAAACCACAGCAACTCTGCGAAAGCTCGACAACGTAGAGCATTGCCGAAGGACCGGCAACAAATGGTATGACGAAGGTGAGCACGCCGTTTTGTGGGTTCCTTCGGTTATCTCGCCGTTCGAAAAAAACGTGCTGATCAATCAGATGCACCCTGAATTTTCAAAAATCAAAGTCGCCAAAGCACGCAAGGCACAAATTGATCAGCGCATGCTGCGCGGCGATTAGCCCGTTTTACAGTATCGATCGGGCCGGTTCGATTGTTTTCAAAAATGCCAGAGTATTTTATTTAACATAAAAAACGATACGCGTATTGTATCTATGTTGTCAGGCAGCAAGTCTGAGGGCCTGCTGAGGTTTAGCGAAGGCGGCTGCAATTTCCTGAAAATCGTTCTCCAGGTTCAGGAAAGCCTCCACGACAGCGGGGTCGAAGTGAGTACCGCTGCCTTCCACAATAATATCGCGCGCCTTCTGGTGAGAGAATGCCGGTTTATAGACACGCTCACTGATTAACGCGTCGTAAACATCAGCCAAAGCCATCAGTCTGCCTGAAACCGGTATTTCCTCTCCCTTCAGGGCGTTTGGATAGCCTGTGCCATCCCACTTTTCATGGTGAGTTTCCATGATCTCGCAGGCGACATCGAGAAAGTTACTCTCTCCGAGTTTTTCCTGTGCCTGGCGCAATGCCTGTGCCCCTATATTCGGGTGCTGTTTCATGATGTTGTATTCGGCGTCGTTCAGACGCCCCGGTTTTAGTAGAACCGCATCAGGTATACCGACTTTTCCTGCATCGTGCAGCGGAGATGATTTATAGATCAGGTCGATCATTGAATCGGAAAGTACCGCAGAGAATCGCGGGTGAGACTGCAGATGTTCAGCCAGCACTTTAACGTATTGTTGTGTACGTAGAATGTGCGCACCGGTTTCGTTATCCCTCGTCTCAGCCAGTGAAGATAATGCCATGATTATCGCATCCTGCATTCTTTGCAGTTCATCAGTACGCTGCTGCAGCGTCTCAATGGTGGCGTTCGTGTGTCTGGCGATCACACCAAATTCGTCATTGCTGGCAACCGGCACACGTGCACCGAGTTTGCCTTGCGCTACCTGGTTAAGTGTAGAGCGTTGTGAATCGAAGAAGAACTGCAGATTAGCTCCGTAGTTCGAAATGATAACCAGAATATAAGTCAGCGTGGTAGCCAGGATAAAGGTCATCTCAACAAATACCAGTGTTGCAGCCTTTGTCAAATCAGCTGTCTCGTCAAGCGTTGTCAGCCAAACGAGATCTTTGGCGAGTACCAGTGACACCAAAGCTCCCAGAATCACCACACAGGTGCTGGCAAACCAGCCGAATTTCTTGGTCAGCGGGTAGGGCGACTGATCGATTTCAATGTGACGGCCTGATGCCTGTAATTCGTTAGCCAGGGTATGTTCACGTCTCAGCCCCAGATCACAGGCGACAAAAAAGCCTAACACCGACATACCGAGAACGACTTTCAGACCGCTGCCGGCAGGAAATCCGTGAGCCAGAAAATTAAACAACGATAATACAAGCCCGCCTGACACAAATAACACAACATCGGTTTTGAACTGCGCTTTGACGAGGTCTCTCAGTCGTCTTGCTGATAACCTTTTATCCAGCAATTTTCTGACGGTAATCATACCGGCAAATGTTGCCAGAATGGGCAGTGTCAGTTCGGTAAAGTCCAGTGAATCAATAAACGGGCAAACCTGTGTGCCATACAGGCCAAGAAGCGTACCGCTCAGCAAGTAGTGAACAGGTATGACGGTTAGATTTACCATTGAAAACATAATCACAGAGTGGATGGCAATGCGAATGACACCTTCATTGCTGGCATAACGGCGGGCTGCATGAATTCTTGATAAAGTCCTCAGAATTGACTGATTAGACTTAACTTTCCCGGTGGTACGCCCGGTACCGGTGTTGCTGCCCGGCAGTTCGATAAATCAAAAAATCAGGGTTGACGCGATTACATCCCGGGTGGTCATTTATTTACTTTACAGTGACGATGAATCACCCTGTTGCTTTGACGTGAATTTTTCGTTTCTGCGATTTTGGCGAGCGCATGCAACGATTTCTGCCGGAATAGTTAAAACAGATCAATTGAATTGATCGGTACTGTAACCGCTAATGCTGCAACAACGAAAGTGAAGAATGTCATTAACAAAGTGACTGCCATCAGTTTTTTGCTATCAATTCTATTCACCATGGAAAAAACTAACACAACCAGCAGTGCGATCAGCACTACGGTGGTACCACCAAGCCACATACATTTGCTCCTGTAGAATTAGAGTCGGGATAACCGGGTAATCGATGCGAGCAGTTCTGAATTTTGTCGCTTCGCCAGCGATCGATCTGCTCATGCACCGGGTACAGTATACACAGCAGCAATGTACATCAGTGGCGGGTGAGCACACTTTTAACAACTGATAAATCTTAACGTTTCCAGCAACACCAAAAACTCTATTTCAGTCATAGCCATGAATGCGATCAGTGCCCTTAGTGGTTGATTAAAACAACAACCCGGTGCAACAAGCGACACCGGGAGCGGAAATTATTCCATTGCAGATTCTGCAGGGAAATACATTCAGGGTTGCGGAGTAATTGTCACCCGCAGTACCGGCCCGTTAAGACTTACCGACTGTCCGCGACCATTCAAACTGCTCACGCGTGTATCGGGGTCTGCTGCACCGGTGTCGGGTGCGCTCTGGCGTTGCACCTGACTGGCACCGGTGCCGGGTTCCTCATCAGCTTCCGTGCCCGCATCCCATATAGCAAAGTCAGCTGCGTTCACTTCGCCCGATACGGGTTGTCCATCGATAAACAGGTCCAGACTGTTATCTGCATCAGTGGGGGTATAGAACCAGTCATTGGATGGGATAAACATGGTAACAAACCCTAACTTGTCACCGTCAACCGCCTGTACCGTGAACTCATAAGCACCACCCGGCCCGATCGGTCCCGGTGCACTGTCGCCGACCGGTGTATTAAAAATTGCGGTACCGGGAACTGCTGCCGGGTAAGGTGTTGTATTGCCGTCTTCTGCGACTGCCTCCAGTCCGGCATTGGCGGAGTCCCTTGGAAGCAGCAGTGGACTGTCTGCCGGATTTCTATGAACAATATAGGCACCGGGAGATAAGGGGACAGGTTGTGTCGTGTTGTTTGAGGCGATGTTCAGCGTTTCCTCGGTAGAAATATTTTCCAGACGTATAGTGAAGGCAGTGGCATTGCCCGGGTCAATCTGTCCTCTGATTTCACCCGGCATGTTGGCCGCAGTGTGTACATTGAAGTAGAGCTCGCCCCGGTTGAATGCACCGATTTGATCTTCAGTCAGCGCTGGTGCGTCAGCAGGTACGCTCCAGGTCGATCCGCCATCATCAGTGGTCAGTCCAATCACAACGGGCCCCGTCTGACCGGCAAATGCCCGGTGTATATGAACCATTGTGGCAGTATCTGACAAGTTGCTTACACCAACTGTTGCGGTGACTACGCCATTCTCATCAACGGATACTTCGGCGGTACCGCTGGCACCTTCCGGAACATTGACCGGTACCGGTATTTCCTGAGCAGCATTTAAAGTTACCGAAACGCTTTGGGTGCTACCCGGGTCGGGCATTTGTGTACCTGATGAATTGTTGTCATCACTACTGCAGGCACCCAGTGTAAGTAACAGGGTAAAAAACAGGGTTCTTTTGCCGTAGGTGGTGAATGATGTGCTTCGGGATGTCATAGAGTTTTTCCTGGAATATTTGATAGCTGTACTAACACGCTTTAAGTGCAGTGTTGACGGTGAGTCCGTAAGCCGGCTCACAGTGCTTTAACACCGTTAAGGGTCAACTTATTCCAGGTGTTATAAAAACGTTAGAACTAACTGCCTGCCGTTAGAACTTCGTGACATTGAATGCACAATCATCATCAGGTTAGTACGGTGGGTGGCATCGGTGGCTGGCATGGCCCGCTTGTAAGCCGCAGATTTCTCTGTTGCTGCAAGCGTGTGAAAGTTGTCTGTTGAACTTATCTGAGTTGCCTCCAATTGGTGATCAAACGACATATTTCAAGGCCCTTGAAACAGCTTTCATTGACACGATCTTGTGGAAATGATGAACAATACCAATTACAGATTTGATCGCGAAACCTCTAATCCATCTGATAGCAATCGCCCGTCAGGTATGTCACCGCAGCAGGCGGTACCGCTGCTGCCAGTGCATGAGGGGGTGTTATTTCCGGGGATGACTGTCGGCATTCATCTGGATGAAAAACAAAAGGTCGATGTGCTTCAGTCGAACCTGCCGGAGTCAAGAGAGGTGCTGGTGGTGTCTATGGATCCCGAAGACAACCTGCCTGCGCATTCAGGCAAGCTCGTGACACGCGCCAGAGTCATCCGTTTCAATCGCGTTGATAACGGTTTGATGGTTGTTGTCGAAGGACTTTCCCGTAACCGTCTGGATGAAATCCGTGGCAGTGATCCGGGTTATACAGGCATGGGTTCCAGGGTAGTCGAGTCAAGTGCGCCGGCTGAAGATGAGTATTGGCAGGCGGCACAGCGCAATCTTCGACAGGCGGCAAAGTCACTTGTTTCCACCGCTACCGATATTCCTGATCAGGTGGCTTCCATGCTTGAGCATCTTAAAAAGCCCGGCGCACTGACTGATTTCCTGGCGGCTAACCTGCCGTTGCCAAAAGAAAACAAACTCGCGTTACTCAATGAGCTCAACATAGTCAGGCGGGTAGACCGTTTACAGTCGGCGGTGGATGAGCAACTGCGAATAGCGTCGCTGCAGGAAAAGCTGCGTGAAAATGTCCAGAGTGAATTATCCGATGCGCAACGGCGTGCCTACCTGCGGGAGCAGATGCGTGCAATCCAGAAGGAACTCGGCGAAGGTGATGAGGCTGACGACACAGTGCGAGAGCTGCGTGAGAAGCTGGAAACAGCCGGGATACCCGAACAAACCTATGAACAGGTACAACGTGAGCTTGATCGGTTGCAGCGGCTGCCGGCTGCCAGTGCGGACTATGCCAGCACGGTAGATTATCTTGAAACAGTTGCCGCGTTGCCGTGGGCCAAACGCAGTGATGAACAAATCGACCTGAGCGCAGCTGCGGAAGTACTGGACAGTGATCACTACGGGCTTGAAAAAGTGAAACGGCGTCTGTTGGAGTACCTTGCCGTTCGCAAACTCAATCCGGACGGTCGCGGCCCGATTCTCTGTCTGGTCGGACCACCGGGTGTGGGTAAAACAAGCCTCGGGCAATCGGTTGCCAACGCGCTGGGTCGTGAGTTCGTCAGGGTGGCGCTGGGTGGTGTGCGCGATGAAGCGGAAATTCGTGGTCACCGGCGTACTTATGTCGGATCAATGATGGGCCGCATCATGACTGAAATTAAACGTGCCGGTACCCGTGATCCCGTCATGATGCTGGATGAAATAGATAAAATGGGGTCTGATCTTCGCGGCGATCCTGCCAGTGCCTTACTTGAAGTGCTGGACCCTGCGCAGAATCAGGCGTTTGTCGATCATTATCTAAATCTGCCTTTCGACTTATCCCAGGTAGTGTTTGTGACGACTGCCAATGTTCTCGATACGATACCGCCGCCGTTGCGTGATCGCATGGAAATCATCTCGTTGTCCGGATATACGCCAACCGAAAAACGCGAGATAGCTACCCGCTATTTATTAACGCGTCAGCAGAGTGCTAACGGCTTGAATAACACTCAGGTGAGCTGGGATGACGATGCCATTGAATACGTGATAAGCCAGTACACTAAAGAGGCCGGGGTGAGGTTACTTGAACAAAAACTTGCTTCTGTTATTCGATACGGTGCTGCTCGTGTTGCCAGGGGCGAAACAGACAGCTTCCACATCAGCAAAGCAACCGTAGAACAAGCACTGGGCGCTGCAGCCGGCATTGCCGAAACCGTTAATGCCACACCCAGAATCGGAGTGGTCAACGGGCTGGCCTACACACCGGTTGGCGGTGAAGTACTGCCGATAGAAGCGGTGCAATACAGCGGAACAGGTGCGCTGCGTCTGACCGGTCAGTTGGGTAAGGTGATGCAGGAGTCTGCGCAGACTGCAGAAAGCGTCGTGAAAAGCAGGGCAGAGGCCCTGAGTGCGACAACAGACTTTGCAATCACAGATACGCATTTGCATGTGCCTGCGGGGGCAATTCCTAAAGATGGACCGTCGGCCGGTGTAGCAATGTTCGTCGCACTGGCTTCTTTGCACAGCGGGCGCAAAGTGAAAGGCGACATCGGTATGACCGGTGAGGTAAATCTGCGCGGTGATGTGATGCCTATTGGTGGTCTGGCCGAAAAAACACTTGCGGCGATGGCGGCCGGTATCAGCAAAGTGCTTATACCCAG
This sequence comes from Chromatiales bacterium, assembly GCA_020631335.1. Taxonomy (GTDB): domain Bacteria; phylum Pseudomonadota; class Gammaproteobacteria; order Granulosicoccales; family Granulosicoccaceae. The sequence continues at coordinate 697 of JAHDHK010000289.1, read as the reverse complement.
AGGCAATGAAAAAGATATACCTGAGTTGCCTCCGGAAGTCCGTGCGTCTTTGGAAATAGTGCCGGTCGACACGGTGGATCAGGTTATTGAAATGGCGCTTGCAAATTAGTGTGTGTGACCACCGGACACTCCGGTCCGGTGTCCGGTGGTCTACATATCGACAGTAATCACATCGTTTTCTCTGGCAGCGCGACTCTGACACAAAATAATAGCGTGGTCGCGCTGTGATTTGGACAATACAAAGTCTCTGTGCTCTACCTCACCTTCCACCAGGCCGCACTTGCATACACCACAAATACCGTCTGAGCACTTTACATCGATATGAATGCCGTGCTCTGCCAGTACATCAGTGGCTGTTTTATCAGCGGGAATCAGGAACTCCCGGCCGCTTTTTGCCAGTTTTAAAGTGAAGTCATGGTTGATGTAATCGGGTACCTCCGGTACTGAAAAGTACTCAAGGTGGCAGCTGTCTTCCGGAAAGCCGGCCGCTTGTGCCGCAGTCATTACCGCACTCATGTAGCGTTCACTACCGCAGGTATAAAGATGCGTACCCGGTTTATATTCGTGCAATATTTCATCAAGGTTTGCACGTGTGCCTTCATCGCTAATATGCAGGGTGACTTTGTCGAACCACTCAAATGCAGCCAGGTCATTTTCAAACGCAGCTTCTGCTCTGCCTGGTGCCGAATAATGCAGT
>JAHDHK010000288.1 GCA_020631335.1 Chromatiales bacterium | reverse complement strand
AAAACGCAGGTCTGAGCTGAGGAATAATAATTCGACGATACAACTTGAAATTGGATGCGCCATCCATTTGTGCCGCTTTCAGTATTTCGTTATCTATCCCCCGCAGGCCGGCCAGAAACATCGCCATCACAAATCCGCTGGTTTGCCACACGGCAGCAAGCACCACGGTATAAATCGCAAAGTCTCTGTTTTTGATCCAGTCGAACTCAAACTGCGTCCAGCCCCAGCTCTGCATCACATGCTCAAGACCGATCCCCGGATCGAGAAACCACTTCCAGGCAGTGCCTGTCACAATGAAACTCAACGCCATCGGATATAAATAGATGGTTCTCAACACACCTTCTGCTCTGATTTTCTGATCAAGAAAAATGGCAAGGCTTAACCCGATAACAGTACAGATGCCAATGTAGAGCACCGCAAAGATGCCCATATTGGTGATAGAAATTTCCCAGTGACTTAGACGCCAGAGCTTCGAATAGTTTTCAAGCCCCACCCAGCCGAAGGAAGGAAGTAGCCGACTGTCGGTAAACGACAGATACACCGTAAAGGCAATGAATCCGTACACGAACACCAGCACCATCGCCACAGAGGGCGACAGGACCAGTTTCGGTAACCAGTTCTGAAGACGAGTTTTAAAATCTGCGTCAGCTGCAGTCACCACCGCATGCCCCTCACGTGGAAGTATTAAAAAACGGGTAGAGGCAGGACGACACACAAACGCCGACCTGCCTGAAAGCGCCATCGGGACCTCACCGGACAATAGATATCATCCGGTCCCGATCAGCTGTTACTGAAGATCACTTGGCAATAGAGACTGCGTCTACCAATTCCATGACTGCAGTTTCACTGTCGTACTCACCGTTAAAGTGTGCCGTGACGACATCGTAGATGGCGTTCTTAATACCTGCCGGGTTGGCGTGACCATGTGCCATCGACCCCACCAGATTACCTGAAGCCGCCGCCGCAGCCAGATCGGCCATTCCTTTTTTACCACAGGCATCAAAGGCTTCATCCGATACATCGGTGCGTGCAGGCACCGAGCCTTTTACCACGTTAAACGCAGACTGGAACGAAGGCGAAAGAATGGCCGATGCCAATGCCGCCTGTTCGGCAGAAACCTCACCGCCCTGATCAAACATCATAAACTGATCGGCATTAAAGGTGACCTGATCACTGGTACCCGGAAATCGGAAACAAACAAAGTCTTCACCGGGCACCTTGCCGGCATTGAGAAACTCTCCCTTGGCCCAGTCACCCATCATCTGGAAACCGGCTTCACCGTTAATCACCATCGCAGTCGCAAGGTTCCAGTCACGGCCGGAGAAGTTATCATCAACATTGGCGCGAATGACTGCCATGCGATCGAACGCTTCTTTCATGGCGTCACCGCCGAGCACGTCTTCATTGAGATCAATAAATGCTGATTTGTAGCCGTCCAGCCCGAGTACCGACATAGACACACCGTCAAATACGGTCGCCTCCTGCCAGGCCTGTCCACCGTGTGCAATCGGTGTCACACCGGCTTCCTTCAGCTTATCAAGGGCTGCGACAAAGTCTTCCCAGGACGCGGGAATTTCAATGTCATTGTCATCGAGCACTGCTTTATTCGCCCACACCCAATTGGTTGAATGAACATTGACCGGTGCAGAAACCCATTCGCCGCCGACCTTTGCAAATTGTTGAAGTGCCGCGGGAATAACATCGTTCCACCCTTCACTGGCAGCAACGTCATTCAAATTGGCCAGAGAACCCTGTTTTGCCCAATCGATAATATCGAAGCCGAGTCCCTGCACAGCCGTTGGTGCATTACCCGCGGTTACCCGGGCCCTTAACACGGTCATCGCCTGTTCGCCGCCGCCACCTGCTACCGGCATATCCGTCCAGCCAATCCCCTGTGACTCAAGATCTTCCTTGAGAACATTCAGTGCAGCAGCCTCACCACCTGACGTCCACCAGTGCAACACTTCAACATCTTCTGCCTGAGCAGCACCTGCGGTTAACGCAGCCAACGCTGCCGCAACGGCATGTTTTGTAAAAAAAGTAGAACGCATGATTCGCCTCCAATATAAGCGTTTAATATTTAGGTGCGCAGTATTGCGCTATTGAACCCAAGGCATCCGGCTATTGCCCACTCTCATCACCACCGACTTCACCTCAAGAAACTCTTCAAATCCGTAACGACCGATTTCCCGCCCCTGCCCCGACTGTTTCATGCCGCCAAAGGCTAGCTCCGGGTATCCGTCCATCCAGGTATTGGTCCACACCGTTCCGGCTTGCGCGCGCCGTGCATATTCAAGACAGGTATGCATGTTTTCACTCCAGACACCGGCAGATAATCCGTAGTCGCTGTCATTGGTGAGTTCGATAGCCTCATCTAACGTGCTGAATGTCTGCACGCAGAGCACAGGCCCGAATACTTCTTCACGGGTGATAGCCATTTGTGGCGTCACCCCGGTAATCACTGTTGGCTGATAAAACTGATTACCTAAACCCTCAACGTGCAGCGGTTCGCCGCCCAGCGCGATTTGCGCTCCCTCTGCCACTGCCTGTGTCACGTATAGATGGATCTTGTCATTGTGCTCAGCCGTCACAATGGCGCCGACCTGCGTCGAAGGATCAAGCGGATCACCGAAGCGGACCTGCCTGGACAGTTGAATCACTCGATCGACAAACGCGTCAGCAATATCTTTATGCACAATCAGGCGGCTCGATGAATTGCAACACTGACCTACATTGAAATACACACCGAATGTCACAGCATCGGCGGCACTTTCTATGTTCGCATCGGGAAAAATCACCTGTGGATTTTTACCACCCAGCTCAAGCGCGACTTTTTTCAAGGTACCTGAAGCTGCCTGGGTGATGTGCTTTCCTACCGCAGTAGAGCCGGTAAAAGTCACCATATCCACATCCTTATGCATAGCCATCAAACTGCCTACGGGCTGACCGTAACCCAGTACAATGTTGCAGACACCGGCAGGCAGGCCCGCCTCCAGCAGCAACTCCGCAAGCATGACTGTGGTAGAGGGTGTTATCTCGGAAGGCTTAACCACCACGGTGCAACCGGCAGCCAGCGCAAACGGCAACTTCTGGCTGAGTATCCAGAAAGGGAAGTTCCACGGTGTAATAATCGACACCACCCCGATGGGTTGCTTCAACACCATACCCAGCATGTCATCGCCGAGTGTATTGTGACTGTCACCATAAGTTGTTCTTGCCAGTGACGCGGCATAGCGCCAAAGATCGGCTGCACCGGAAACTTCAGCCCGCGACTGAGCAATGGGCTTACCACTTTCAAGTGTTTCCTGAATCGCGATGTTTTCAACGTTGGACTCGATAAGCGCGGCAACTTTAAGCAACAGCGTAGCGCGCTCTTTTGCTGAACTATGGCTCCAGCCCCCGCTGTCGAACGCACGCCGTGCCGCGGCGATGGCCAGCTGCGTCTCGTGCTCTCCAGCTTTGGCACACACACTGACCACTGAACCGTGTGACGGAGAAACACGTTCAAAACGCTCAGCGGAGTCTACCCATTGACCATCGATCAGATGTCGAGCGGTAAACACCGCAGGCATCGAGCAATCGATAGCTGTATTAATGGTTAAGTCAGTCATGTTGTTACACTCCACGAAAGTCAGGGCGGCGTTTATTCATAAATGCACCGACCCCTTCTTCGCGATCTTCACTGGCTGCAGCCGCTGCACTACCAAGGGATTCAATCGCTGCAGCGCGATCTTCACCAACGGCAGCATGAATCATGGCTTTGGTAATTTCATTGGCGCGTGGAGAGATGTCACCGAGTTCGGCGGCTATCTGCAGAGCAGCAGCCACCGTGTCGTCTGCAACTTCCGCTGCAAAGCCAAGGGATAACGCACGCGCGGCAGAGACACGCCGACCAAACAGCGCCATCTCTTTGATCACTGATTCAGGAATCAGACGCAGCAGCCGTTGCGTACCGGACCAGCCGGGTACGATACCCACCTTCCCTTCAGGTAACGCCAGTGTGGCGCCATTGGAAAGCACACGGATATCACAGCAGGCAGCAAGTTCAAGCCCGCCGCCAAACGCATGGCCGTTGATGGCAGCGATGGTGGGTTTATGAAAGCGTGCAAAGCGATCAAATATCCGATGTCCGTCGCGAACCCAGAAGCGGGAGAACTCGGTAATACTGAGTGATCCCCACTCTGCTATGTCAGCACCGCAGCAAAAGGCCTTCTCTCCGCTGCCGGTTAATATAAGCGCTCTGATATTGTTGTCGTGTTCCAGGTCATGCAGATAACCTTCAAGCTGATGCAGCATTGCAGTGGTCAACGCATTGAGCTTGCGCTCATGCACAAGCGTCAGCACTGCTATATCACCGTGATGTGTGCAGGTAACTTCACTCACAGACTCATACCCATCGGTGTTGCCTGCAACAGCGCGGTGGACATAGTCTTCGCGTTATCAGCAATCTGCACACGACCTTCAGACGCATCGACTATATGTTTTACCGGATCAACCCCCGGCATAATCTCGATGGCAACCAGCCCTTTATCCGTTAGCTGAATAACGCAACGCTCCGTAATGTAGAGCACATTCTGACCATTCTGCCTTGCTCTTCGACCCGAAAAAGTCACATGCTCAACTTTATCCACCATCTTGGTAAATTTGCCGGGTGCGGCGATATGGATACCTTCAGGTGTTAACTCAACACTGGCGCCTGCCTCGAACCAGCCGGAGAAAACAATGTTCTTCGCGTGCGCTGTGATATCGACAAACCCGCCACAGCCGGCAGTCAGGTAAGGTTTTTTACCCAGCTTAGATACATTGACATTACCTTCGACATCGACTTCCAGGAAAGACAAAAAGGACACATCAAATCCGCCGCCCTGAAAGTAGATGAACTGTTGCGGAGAGGGCATATACGCATCGGCATTAGAGGCACAGCCAAAAGCAAAACCGGTTAACGGCACGCCACCGACAGCGCCCTGTTCAATTGCCCAGGTCACCGCATCCCCGTGACCTTCTTCCAACAGAATACGCGGCACCAGCGCACTAATGCCGAAACCCAGGTTCGCCGTCATACCACGACGCAGTTCCTGTGCAGCTCGCCTTGCTATCACCTTTTCTATGTTATGCCCGGCAAAGGTAAAGCTGTCCCATGGACGCATGACCTCTCCTGATATAGCAGGGTCATAGAGTGTTTCGGTAGTCTGCTTTTGATCAGCATCTATCACCACACAGTCGATCAGATGCCCGGGCACTCTGACATCATGCGGACGCAAACTCCCGTTGGCAGTAACGCGCTTAACCTGTGCTATCACAAGCCCGCCATGGTTACGCACGCAGATAGCCTGTTCGAGGCCACCGAGATAAGCACCTTCGTGCTCATAGGTCAGGTTGCCCCGTTCATCCGCTGTGGTCGCCCGCAAAATACAAACATCGGGAATGACGTTTGGAAAGTGCAGCCAGGTATTACCTTCAAACTCAACACGCTTCACCACAGGATCCGACGTTCCGCGATCATTCATCGCGCAGCCCTGTTGTTTTGGATCAACAAAGGTATCGAGTCCGACACTGGTAAGCACACCGGGACGATGTGCCGCTGCCTCACGATGCATATCGAAAAGAATACCCGAAGGTATGTTGTAAGCCGCAACACGGTTTTCAACAATCATTTTCCATATTTCCGGCATCTCGACACTGGATGGCCCGGACGGGTAGGAACCTGCCAGCACACGTGTCAGCAGACCGTCCTTTGCCAGATGCCCCATGCCCTTCACACCGTAAACATCACCGGCAGCGATCGGGTGTATCGACGTGATATTTTCCGGATGTCCTTCATTGTCAAAGCGCTCACCGATTGCCTTAAGGACTGCTTCAGGGCAACCGAGTGTCGACGAAGAAGACACCGTAATCGTCGCGTTGTCCGGTATGCGGGCAACGGCATCGCTAACCGGAACCACCTTGCTCATGCGCTGGCTCCATAGTCGACGTTTGTTCTCTGCCCTGACTCTGCGGCCTGTCGCACCGCCAGCGCTACCGCAAGCGACTTGATGCCGTCCAGTCCGCTCGCCGCCGGTGAACCGGTGTTGTTTACAGCAGAGAGAAAGTCACTGACGCCCTGCTCGTACAATGAATGTCCGGAAAAGCTGATGTCCTGCTCTCCCTTTGCGCTAATCAGCGTTACACTGCCTACAGGCATCTGTGTCATCACGCCTTTTGCGATCACCGATCCCTTTGTTCCATGCACTTCAAGGCCAGTCCCTGCGTACGGGTGGGTGAAGCTTTCATGTGACATAACCATCGCGCCCGACGGCATGGTCCACACAGACATACAGGAGTCTTCCACTCCCTGCCCCATCCCCGATTGCGCCGTCTGAGCAACCACGGCGACTGGATCTTCATCGAGTAGAAACCGGGTGACATCCGCATCATGTACGGTGATATCGGGGATCACGCCACCACCGGAGTTCGCGTCATTAATGCGCCAGCCCTGAAGGCTCTCGGGCAGGTGAACAGCGTGATGAATACGCAGCGACAGCACGCTGCCGATTTCACCCGATCGAATTATTTCTCTAATGGCCCGATGTGAGCCCGAACAGCGCAAATGATGATTAGTCGCGAATACAGTTCCGGCTTTGTCTGCGGCCCCCACCATTTCAAGCGATTCCGCCAGCGTCATGCCCAGCGGTTTTTCGCAAAGCACGTGTTTGCCGGCAGTAATGGCAGCCATCGCCTGGGGATAGTGCTTTTCATTGGTTGAGGAAATGTAGACACAAGAGGCGTCGTCATCTGCCAGCGCTGTGTCGATTGATGTGGTCGCGTTAGCGATCTGATGCGCCCGTGCCCACGACACGACCCGCTCAGCCGAACCGCTGACGACCCAGCTCACCTCAGCATCGCCACGACCACGGACCGCTCCAATCATGTGCTGCGATGCGATGGTACTGGCGCCAACAAAAACCCAGCGATGCATGGATAAGCCCTCAAATTGGAACGTTCCAATAATATTACTGGAACGTTCCAAAATATACAAGAATTTTTCTCAGGCTATTTAATAAACGGAAAGTCGGCGCAGTGGATGTCGCCGATGCACGGCTCTGCGAACATCTACCGACCACGCACAATTGCGGCAATCAACCTGGCAGGCAGACCGTCGCGACAACCAGGACACCTGAGCAGAGCATGCTCGCAGGTGACACATAGTGCGCTGAAGTCGATCCACTGACCTGTAACCTATCGGCTTAACCTCAAGAGCGACGCCGAAGTTCAGTGTCCCTTGAATTCAAATCCATCGAATACAATGGCGAACGCATTGAACTGATTATGTGGAGGCAC
>JAHDHK010000287.1 GCA_020631335.1 Chromatiales bacterium | reverse complement strand
AAAACCCTGCGGTCGGCGTATACACCACCGCTGTCCCCTGCACCACAGCAGTACCGTTAGTTGCCGCACCGACACTGTCTATTGCCAGGGTGTCTCCGTCCGGATCCGTGTCGTTAGACAATACATTTACCGTTACCGCTGTTGATTCTGCTGTCGTTGCCGTATCTGCATTGGCGACTGGTGCTGCGTTCACATTGGTGATGGTTATGGTGACTGTCGCTGTGTCGGTTAGTCCATCCGGATCACTGACCGTATAGGTGAAACTGTCTGTACCGGAAAACCCTGCGGTCGGCGTATACACCACCGCTGTCCCCTGCACCACAGCAGTACCGTTAGTTGCCGCACCGACACTGTCTATTGCCAGGGTGTCTCCGTCCGGATCCGTGTCGTTAGACAATACATTTACCGTTACCGCTGTTGATTCTGCTGTCGTTGCCGTATCTGCATTGGCGACTGGTGCTGCGTTCACATTGGTGATGGTTATGGTGACTGTCGCTGTGTCGGTTAGTCCATCCGGATCACTGACCGTATAGGTGAAACTGTCTGTGCCGGAGAACCCTGCCGTTGGCGTATACACCACCGATGTGCCCTGCACCGCGGCGGTGCCATTAGTTGCGGCGCCGACACCGTCTATTTCCAGAGTGTCTCCATCAGGGTCCGTGTCGTTAGCCAATACATTTACAGTAACAGGCGTTGATTCCGCTGTATTGACAGCATCAGCGACGGCATCCGGCTGTTCATTGACCGCGTTGACAGTCACTGTGACTTTTGCAGTGGTGGTGACCGTACCGTCCGACACTGTATAGTCAAAGCTATCAGTACCGTTAAATCCGGCAGCCGGCGTATACCGGATCGAATCACCTGCAAGCACCGCTGAACCGTTATCGGGCTCCTGTATCTGTGTGATAGATAAATCATCACCATCGTTATCTACATCATTGTCGAGCACTGCCACCAAAACAGCCACGTCTTCATCAGTGCTGACCGTATCATCAACGGGTTGCGGCGCTACATTGACAAAGTTAACAGTGACCCGGGCCGTTGCAGTATCAGTCGCGCCACTGTCATCGGCAACAGTGTATTCAAAGGCATCTACACCGGAAAAATTCAGAGCCGGTGTATAGCGTACCTGCCCGTCTGCGGTTATGTTGGCAGTTCCATTCGTCGGACTGGTTACGCTCACTACTGTCAGTTCATCACCCTCCGGATCGGTATCGTTACCGACTACATTGATTGTCACCGGTGAATTCTCATCAGTGGCTAACTGATCATTCACAGCTTGAGGACCATCATTCACAGCAGTTACGGTAATACGCACTGTCGCCGTAGCGGTGACACCGGCGGAATCCACAACCACATAGTCGAAGCTGTCATTGCCACTGAAATCTGCATCGGGGCGATACTCGACAATTACGCCGTTGCGTATGTTTGCGATACCCGATGCCGGTCCGTTGTTTATCTGGCTTACCGTCAGCGGCAATGCGTCGGGATCAAGGTCATTATTCAGTACATTTATCGCCTGCGCCTGAGAGTCCTCTGCGATAAACAGTTCATCATCAACAGCAATAGGCGGTGTGTTGTCACCTGAAAATACGATATCAACACGGATTGGCGCACTTGGCGGGTTAACACCATCGGTTACCCGATAGGTAAAGCTGTCAGCAGTCGGTCTGTTGGTCAGGCCTTCATAGCGAAAGCCACCATCAGAACGGAAAGTTGAGGCAAAACTACCCGCATTGGTAGCGAATTGCGGTGCTTCTACCAACTCTGCACGAAGGCACGTATTAGTGACATGCTCATCGTCATCATCATTAAAAAGCACACCATTTGATCCAGGTTGCTTTTCACAGCGCGAGTCATAAATCACCCCGCCTCTCTGGATAGTGCTCGGATAGACCAACTGGTAAGTGTCCGCCGCAGGTACAGGAGCTGTGTTTAAACCGACATCAAAACAAAATACAGCCTTGACCGGGTCAGTGGCTGCCCCATCACGATCGATGAATGACAACTCGTATTCGAGACCGACAGGTGCATACAGCGGCGGAGGGTACACCACCACCTCGTCGGTAGAGGGAATAAACTCCACCGAACATGTCGGCTGGTCGGCCAGACACCCTTCCAGTAATGAGTTTCCAGCAAGGTCGAGATCAATTTCCGAAGCGCACGCAGCAAGCTTGCCCTGACGCAGCAGGGTAGCAGTCACACTGGCTATTCCGGTATCGTCGCTCGCCGGAATCCGCACAATGCTATTGCCGTTACCCAGCACATCGCCATCACTCAGCTGGATAGAAGGAGGCGTGTTATCAGTTCGCGGTTCACTGCCGCCACCGCCATTGCTGCAGGCAGCGAGTGTAACGGCGACCACCGCCATTATCGGCGGCAGCAACTGCCTCGATTTTACTTTTTTGAACATCTGCACTGCCTCGATATCTGTTTTTTCGTCATGACATGTTAAGTCTAACCGATCTGTCCTGCGATTCTACACACAGTGCGCTTGTAATCGTCATACAACGTTACTTTTGACTCAAAACTGTTGAATAGCGCTCTTTTTTCTACCCGAATGGGTATTGTCATCACCACAATTAATGCGTACTGGCAGGATGCTGCAAAAGCGCTATACAAGACCGCTTGCGAAAACAAATTTCATCGAAACTACGGTGATAACAGATTTTCACTGAACATGGAGACCGGCAGCTCAGAAGCTACGCCTGACGCTGACGTTGCCGGCAGCGACCGCCACCTGCCCTTCGGAGGTACTCACCAGCAAGCGCCCGGTGGAATCGATACCTGTCGCCCGGCCGATCACCCCGGCCTGCGAATTTCCTTCGCAGTGGATTACCTGTCCTGCAAGCGCATCGAATTGCGCCCAATTTTTTGAGAGCTGTCTAACCGCATCGGGAATACTTCCACTGCAGTGCCGATAAACTTCACTGACTATCTCTCCGATCAACGCTGACCTGTCCGGTGTTTGCCCGCTCGTCAGTTCATAGAGGTCGGTACTGTCCTGATCAATTAATCCCGCCTCTTCACCGCGACGATAGTTAACGCCGATACCGGCAATTACGGTTGCCGAGGTCGACTTTGCATTCACCACCTCAATCAGGATACCCGAGAGCTTTGCGTTGTTGACGAGGACATCATTAGGCCATTTTATGACTGCTGCGCCGACCCCCAGGCGTCGAAGTACAGTACACACCGATGCTCCGCACAACAACGACAGGCCTGACAACTGATTCACCGGTTGCTCAATAGTGATCGCTATCGAGAAGGTTACCCCTCTGTAAGGCGAATGCCAGGTTTTACCGCGCCTGCCACGACCGGCTGTTTGATGTTCCGCCGCACAAATAAAAGACTGTTCAGCGCGCGGCTTTGTCACAGCCAAATGACTTTTCAGCCATGTATTGGTTGAGCCGACACTATCAAGCACATGGACTTCTACATCGCCATTAAACCAGCGTTTTGCGTGCTGTTTTATGACACTTGCAGATAATTCCGTCATTGGCTCGTCGTTTTCATCCAAAACTAGCGTTCTTCGTTAATAAAGCCTGACCACACAGCAAGTTACGTAAAGCAGTGACCGACCTGCGCCGATAAACTGATGATGGAACAGCAAGAAAAAGCCATGCGGAAAACCACACTGAGTGTACACGGCGTAGCGCTGCTGCTCGCGTGCTTGATCAGTCCTAATCTGACGGCAGAAAAAACTTATGTCTACAAGGAATCAGACGGCACGATCTGGTACACCAACATAGCACCCGATGATCAGGACACCGCCCGCTTCGAACTCATGTCGATAAAGGGGAGACCCACCGCAACCAGTAGTTGTGCCGGCATGACCAAGTCTGCACTTCGAGATCGCGCCAGTCACTTTGAGTCTACCATCATGAGAATCGCCGGTGAGTACAGTGTTGATGCAAAACTGGTGAAAGCAGTTGTCAGAAACGAAAGTTGTTTTGATACAGAAGCGATCAGCCGGGCCGGCGCTCAGGGACTGATGCAGTTAATGCCCCCGACCGCAAAAGAACTCGGCGTCACTAACCCGTTCAATGCGGAGGAAAATCTGCGCGGTGGCATTCGTTACCTCAGCCAGTTACTTCAGCAATACGATAACAACATAGGACTTGCACTTGCTGCCTATAATGCCGGCCCGGGGAACGTGGCCCGCTACAAAGGTGTACCACCGTTCAAGGAAACGCAGCAGTACATTGAGCGCGTCATGAACACCTACCGGACCTATCTGCGCGACTACCTGCAAGAAGATTCGCTGATTGCGGTCAGCCGATAACAATACAGCTCTTTAGTTCCATTCGTTCTTTAGCCAATCCACCTGTTCAAGGCGATTTTCAGCACGGCATTTGTTTTTCGGGGTAAGTCCCTGCCGGCTTTAATACCCGCGCACTTCGACAGCAACCGGGTACAGCGTTACACTCGCACAAATTCTCTGCGACCTGCCCATGCCTACTAAAGAACAACTCCCTGCACGCCTGCTGGACACCATTGAAAGCGACATCTTGCCACTGACCGAACAGGGAGTAGCGCTCGGCAACAAGATTTTCGGCGCGGCATTACTGCATAAAAGTGATTTTTCCACCTTTCTGGCGGAAACCAACAACGAGCTGGAAAATCCCCTCTGGCACGGAGAGATGCATCTGCTGAAACGCTTTTACGAAATAACCGCAGATGACAGACCCGCCCCGGAAGACCTGATTTTTCTGTCCACCCACGAGCCGTGCAGTCTTTGTCTTTCAGCGATCACCTGGGCGGGCTTCGACAATTTTTATTATTTCTTCAGCCATGAAGATTCCCGTGATGCTTTTGCCATACCGCACGATCTGAAAATTCTCAAAGAGGTGTTTGATGTGGAGCCCGGTGGCTATCGTAGGGAAAATGAGTTCTGGCGCTGCCACAGCATTGCCGAACTGATCAGAAAGTCTGAGAATCCGCATGACTACGAGCGGCAGGTTACTGCCATAAAACAGCGGTATGATGGTTTGTCGAGCACCTACCAGAACGGGAAGTCCGGCAACGATATCCCTTTGAACTGACTGGAGGCTACAGAACGGCCCTGCTGAACTGCTGCAGTGACCGAAGAAAAGGAAATTGGAGCTGGCGAACGGAGTCGAACCGCCGACCGGCTGATTACAAATCAGCTGCTCTACCAACTGAGCTACGCCAGCTCCGAACCGCCAATATTAGTCCACCTTGAAAAATACTTCAAACACAATAATTATCCCGCCTCCATTTGGTAACTGCCAAATCCATCAACTCGGCTTACACTTATAGCCAATTAATTCCTTTGAATGAAAAAATGACCGGCGAATCTGACGCTACTCCGAACAATTTCATCCGCCAAATGATCGAAAAGGATGTCGCGAATAACAAACACAACAAACTGGTGGCTACTCGATTTCCACCGGAGCCCAACGGGTACCTGCATCTGGGGCACGCAAAATCGATCTGCCTGAACTTCGGCATTGCAGAAGAATTTGATGGCTGGACTAATCTGCGGTTTGACGACACCAATCCAGATAAAGAAAGCGAAGAGTACATGGCAGCGATTAAACGCGATGTTTCGTGGCTGGGCTTTGAGTGGAAGTCACTGTGCTACGCGTCGGACTACTTTGATCAGCTGTATGACTATGCCGTGCAGCTGGTCAAAGACAACCTGGCCTATGTAGACAGCCTCAGCAGTGAAGAAATCAGAACCTACAGAGGATCATTAACCGAAGCAGGCCAGCCCAGCCCGTATCGCAACCGGAGTCCGGAGCAGAGCCTTGAGTTACTGGAGGGCATGAAAAAAGGTGACTTCGAAGAAGGCGAGCATGTGCTGCGTCTGAAAATCGATATGGCATCCAGCAACATCAATATGCGGGACCCGGCGATTTACCGCATAAAGAAAACACATCACTATCGAACCGGTGATAAGTGGAATATTTATCCTCTATACGACTATACGCATTGCCTTTCAGACGCAATAGAAGGTATTACGCATTCGCTGTGCACGCTGGAATTCGAAGATCATCGCCCCTTGTACAACTGGGTGCTGGAAAATACCGGACCGCCGGGCAAACCCGAGCAAACTGAATTCGGGCCACTTAATCTTGAATACACGGTACTCAGTAAACGCAAACTGATACAACTGGTAACCAGTGGCGTGGTAGACGGATGGGATGATCCGCGTCTGCCGACGATTGCAGGGCTTCGGCGCCGCGGTTACACCCCGGCGGCAATCAAGGAGTTCTGTAACCGGATAGGGGTGACCAAAAGCGCCGCCGTTATAGAAATGCAGGTACTGGAAAACTGTATCAGAGACGAACTCAACGAAACGGCCCCCCGACGGATGGCGGTGCTGGATCCACTCAAAGTGGTCATCACCACCTGGCCGCAGGACGACATCGAAACACTGACCGTTGCCAACCACCCCAATCAACCGGAAATGGGTAGCCGCAACATTCAGTTCGGCCGCGAGTTGTACATTGAGCGCAGTGATTTTGAAGAGGTGCCCCCGCCGAAGTTTAAAAGACTGATCAGTGGTGGCGAGGTCAGACTCAGAAGTGCCTATGTGATCAAATGTGATCAAATAATCAAAGATGACGAAGGCAACATCATCGAGCTGCATTGCAGCCATGATCCGGATACCCTCGGAAAAAAACCCGAAGGAAGAAAAGTTAAGGGCGTCATCCACTGGGTGAGCGCCCGCGACGGTATTAACAGCCAGATAAAAGTGTACGACCGCCTGTTTAACCGGCCCGACCCACTGGCCGCCGATGACTTCACAGAAGCACTGAACCCTGATTCATTGACAGTTTATGACAGCGCAGTTGTCGAGCCCTCTTTAAAGGGAGAGGTGGCCGGCGCGCGCTTCCAGTTTGAGAGACAGGGATATTTTGTAATCGATACGGCTTCCACCCCTGAGCAACCTGTTGTGAACAGGGTTGTCTCACTGAAAGACAACTGGTAGCGGACAGAGTGCCGATAAAACTAATGGGAAAAGAAGCAGTCAGACAGCTGACGCGATTACGTCACTGGTGGCCTTAATGAGAACTTTGAACCGTTTGGCAATCCAATTCGATTATCAGCATTTCAGTCCTGCCGTAACAGAGTGATAGCACCCTGTTAAATAGCACTAACAATTCGGTTTGGTATAGCACTTCGGGCATCAGCCGATGTCTATGTTGTATAGTGCGTGCATGGAGGTCCCTCGTGAGAAAGATAACCTGCTCCACATTTCAAGGCATGGCGCTGGCGGCATTTGTAGTACTCTCCGGATGCGCCGGTAAAGAAGACCCGGCAGTTGCCTTCGGCAATCAACTGGGG
>JAHDHK010000286.1 GCA_020631335.1 Chromatiales bacterium | reverse complement strand
TCCCCAGCTTGCTTGAATCCGATACCGACAAAGTTGTTGTCTAAAAAATCATCGACAAAAGCTGCACCCTGCCCTGCGCGCACCATCCACATTACATCACTACTCAACGTTGATACCTCCACTGCATAAAGCGTAAATTTCTAAGTACTCGAAATGAACTGCAATAGCCCAAGTCTACCTCTAATCAAAGACTGCATTCCTTACGGGCGAATTAGTGATTTGGCCACGTATACCCGGTGCGCTGCAAATGAGTGAGCCGCTCTAGCATCAGCGCTCTAACAGCACAGCCTCAAAGTCACCAATCAACGACAGGGGGCTGTCTCGGTTTGCTTTGTGCGGCTCATTGTGCGAATATCCGCACAAAAATTGCATAGGCTAAAACGATGGCCACCAATCTGGATATTGAACCCGACCTGCTTGAAGCCGCCATGCTGGCGGGCGGACACAAAACCAAAAAGGCAGCGGTGACCCAGGCATTGGTCGAGTACATTCGAAAACGAGACCAGGCCAGTATTGTCGAGTTGTTTGGCACTATCGATTTCGACCTACGACTACAAACACGAGCGCACCCGGGATTCAAAACGCCGTTCGTCATGAACATTATCGTTGATACTTCTGTCTGGTCTTTAGCGCTGCGTAGGAACAATGCGGTACAAAGTCCTCTGGTTGATGCGTTTCGAGAAGAAGTCACGCATGGCAATGTGGTGATGCTCGGGCCAATCAGACAAGAACTACTCTCTGGAATTCGGGAAGAAAAAATTTGGGAAGCACTCAGAGAAAAATTGCGAGCGTTTCCGGACTACCCGATTGAGTCGGAAGACTACGAAGCAGCAGGCGCGTATTTCAATACCTGCAGAAGGCACGGTGTACAAGGCACACACACCGACCTGTTGATTTGTGCAGTTGCTGTTCGTTGCGAATTCAGGATTTTAACCACTGACAAGGATTTTCAAAGCTACGCCAGGTGGCTGCCATTGACATTGGACTGAGACCCTTGGTGTCGCAAGTGCCGGACTCATCCGTCAGGCCCTGTATCCAGGATAACAACTCAGGCAGTCGTTGCGCCTCGTCCAGAACGTCACCATCGGGAAACTGTTGCAGGAAGGCCTTAGGGTCCCGCCGCGCTCGCTCCCGGGCATCGGGGTTTTCGAGGGACAATTAAGGCTTGATGGCAAAGGTGCTTTTTACAAGCATTGTTTTGCCCGACTGCCTCGGCCCGAGCACAGTGACGACCGGGTATTGCGCGGCGGCAGCGAGCAGTGGTGGTTGGAGATCGCGCTGATGCATTGGCGATCGGATAGACGATGTTTGGGCTAACCTTAAGTTCAATTGCAGATTAGCCGCTGCTTTTCGCGTTACACCCTTGATTCTGTCATGGGGCTTAAGGCTTGAATTCCTCAGATGCAATACGCTATACCAAGGAAAAAAAAATCATGGACATACTTAAAGAAGGAAACTAGAAACAACCAGGGCGTGGTAAGGCCAGCGACAATACTGTCGCTATAGCTGGCTTTAAGGCCGCCGATTCAAAGAGGCTCGACGGAGTGAGAGCAACTGTCCCGGGTGTTTTCTACCGGAGACTAAGGATGCGATCTGTTCCGACAACGCGTACGCTGCCCTGCTTTTACATTATCGGGGAATGGGGTTTCAGCAGGCAGCCGAACTGCTTGTGTGCGATTGTTTGCAAATATTGAAACTGTTGCCACAACAACGACTCGCTCCTGCTATGTGCATCGAGGATATGGCGTTGGTGAGAGTTTTTACAATTCCGGACTGGCTTGCCGGTGCTGCTTTGGGGCGGACTACGAACCGGCGGGGTTTCTTCTAAACCCGATCACTGACCTAAGCAGTTGATAACTGCTGATAATTGGCGGAGAGTGAGGGATTCGAACCCCCGGACGGTTTAACCCGTCAACGGTTTTCAAGACCGCCGCATTCGACCACTCTGCCAACTCTCCGGAGATGTGTGATCATGCTCAAACACAAGCGCGCAATAATACTCAAATGGTGTGGTAAATGCCATGCTTTAGGGAAAAAATGGCATTGAAATTTGATCACATAGTCCCTATTGTTACGGGGCTGACGTAAATATATAGTTGAAACGTCTACATTTTTACAACCTTTAAGATCTGGAGCGTTAACTTGGCAATTCAATCTATTGATCGCGCTAGCGAACTAACCACCAATAAGGTGTTAAGAGACACCTACCGTCTGCTGTCGATGACACTCCTTTTTAGTGCATTTACTGCCGGCATCTCTTACTTTTTAAAGTTGCCTCACGGCATGTCACTGGTCTGCACCCTGGGTGCGATGGGACTGCTGTGGTTTGTGCTGCCGAAAATGGCCAATGATTCACGTGGCATTCTCGTTGTTTTTGCGGTCACCGGACTGCTCGGCATAGGCCTCGGCCCGATGCTCAACCACTACCTGGCCACTTCAAACGGCCCCACCCTGGTGGCTACCGCACTGGGCGGCACCGGTATTATCTTTCTGGCGCTTTCGGCGTATGCACTGACCACCAAGAAAGACTTCTCTTTCATGGGCGGGTTCCTGATGGCTGGTTTCATCGTGGTGCTGCTGGCTGTGGTTGCCAATCTCTTCCTGCAGATGCCGGCACTGAGCATTGTGATTTCAGCGGTGATCATTCTTCTGATGAGCGGTTTCATCCTGTTTGACACCAGCCGAATCGTGAATGGCGGCGAGACAAACTACATCATGGCCACTGTTGGTCTGTATCTGTCTATCTACAACATCTTCCAGAGCCTGCTACTTCTGTTGGGTATGGGCGGAGACGACTAACACCCCGTCTCTTGCACTACACGGCTGTTTCAGCAGGAAAAGCCCCGGTCTCCGGGGCTTTTTTTTAGCCATTTATCACAGCATTGCAGCGCGGGTATCGCGCTGAAGAGCCGGCAACTTCAACCGGGAAGCGCGGTGTTTAGCCTGCTTAGAAGAAAGCGCGTTGCATGAGAAACCCTATAGGGATTGCCGGTGCCACAAGTTGACAACACGCTGTCAGCGGCGGTTAGCGGGTTGAAGCAGACAGGCACTGCTACACCGGTACTAATGAAGCACAATTAGCGAAACACAACCGGCAAAGTGCTATTGACCTTTAAGCGGGACAACCCCTCGCGAGGCCGGCTTCGGAGGGTTTGTAAACACACTTTTTCGGGGATAATTTAAACCCCTTACCGCTGGTGCAAACGCTTTACCGCACCGCGGGCTGCCAGATTATTGAATGAGGAGAAAACATGGGCACCATTGGACAAATTGCCATTGCGGTGATGCTGCTGTTCTTTGTTTGGAAAATGTGGCCGGTGGCCAAGAACCAGATTGAAAACGGCCCGAAGGGCGACAGTAATGACTGGTTAACTGCCGGCCTCTTACTGGGCGGAGTCATGTTGTTTGTATGGGTACTGATTAAAATTGTTTGACACTCGACAGTCAAACTTCTGACCATCGTGTCAATTAGTTGGCCATCAGGCAGAGACGCTATCCGTCTCTGCCTATTTGCCGGGCAACTACTGCCCTTCCAGCAATGACTCCCAGGTGTAACCTGAGCCTTCCAGTATTCTCCTGAGCTTCTTCAGCGCTTCCATTTGAATCTGACGCACTCTTTCGCGTGTTACACCAAGCTCTTTACCGACATCTTCAAGCGTGGTTCGCTCGTAGCCGTGCAGTCCAAAGCGCCGTACAACGACTTCGCGATGCTTGCTCTCAAGCTTCATCAACCAGTTGTTGATTTGCTTGTGGATGTTGTCGTCCTGCAGTTTGTGGGCGGGATCGGGGTTGTTTTCGTCGGGAATGATGTCAAGCAGCGGTCGGTCACCGTCCGGTCCCATCGCTACATCGACTGAACTGACGCGATCACGCAAACCAAGCAGTCGCTTCACATCGGCAACAGGCTTTTCACACTCGGCAGCGATATCTTCTGCAGTGGGCTCATGATCCATTTTCTGCTGCAGACGTCTTTCTGCCTTGAGGTACACATTCATCTCTTTCACAACGTGAATAGGCAGTCGAATGGTACGGGTCTGATTCATCAGCGCTCTTTCTATGGTCTGACGAATCCACCAGGTGGCGTAGGTGGAAAAACGGAATCCACGCTCAGGATCGAACTTTTCAACTGAATGTATCAACCCGAGATTCCCTTCTTCGATCAGGTCAAGCAGGGTCAGGCCGCGATTGAGGTAGCGTCGGGCGATTTTGACTACCAGCCGAAGATTGCACTCAATCATTTTGGCACGGGCTTTCTCATCGCCCTTTTGCGCCAGTCTGGTGTAGTGTTTTTCTTCATCCGCTGTCAGCAGCGGCGAATGTTCGATTTCTTTCAGGTAAAGACGGGTGGCGTCCATGTCACGCGATCGCGCCTTATTACTTGGCGACTTGGTACGCGTGCGGCTCAGCTGTTCGGCAAAGCTCTCTTCTTCGTCTTCTTCCTGTTCGTCTTCTTCAACGCTGTCCACGACGTCTTCGTCGCGCACATCCGGCGCACATACACGCTCTTCGCTTTCTTCAGCCCATTCTGCTAGTTGACTCTGGCCCATTGGTATCTCCGCAAATTGTTTTTATATTTTTTGTTTTGCGAAGCTGATTCCCTACCGTCACACCCTCGTACCGGCTGCGCCACCAATGTGGCGCAAGGAACAACTTCGGTACGGAGAGTGCTGCAACAAACATGCCAACTACGTCACAAAGTGCTGGTTTTATAACGCTGGAAGATACTCAACCGGGTTAACCGGCTCGCCATTGCGGCGGATTTCGAAGTGAAGTTCAGTGCCTTCGTCTGCAGCATCACCAACCACTGCGATTAGCTCACCAGCCTTAACTTTTTGATTTTCCTTAACAAAAATATCGCTGACCTTGGAATAAGCGCTAAGGAAGTTGTCTTTATGACGCAAAATTACCAAATTGCCATAGCTCGCCAGATCGCGACCGCTGTACACCACTTCACCGTCGGCAGCCGCCTGAACTCCAGCACCTGGACCGGCATCAATGTCGAGTCCTTGTCGGTTGATCTCGCTCAAATCGAAATCACGGGTGATTTTTCCGAGTGCAGGCCAGTTCCAGCCATTAGCGCGGGTATTTACTGTCACGGTTTTGACAGGACCGGGCAAACTGGTATTGGCAGCCGGAATCTCAACCATATTCGGTTTTGCCGCCGCATCCACCGACTGAATGATGGTTTCAGTGCCCTGAGGACGACCGGCAACATCTGCTACCACATCATTATTAATCACTTCGGCGTTTTTCAAGGCCGGAATTGCGCCGGGCGCATCAGGCAGTGCAGCCACTACAGGTGTGTCGTCCAGTAAAGAGTCAGTTGCCCCCGCCGTCGGTGCCTGTCCAGGTACCTTCACCGCTACAATTTCTTCACGTGGCGGAATGGTGACCACCGGACCAACCGGCACTGCCTGCTCGTTTACGGAGGTAAATTGTGGATCCTGGTTGTTGACAGGAATCATCGCTACCGGCTCATCGGCAACAACACGTCCTCTGGCAGCCACACGGTCGCTTCGCACCAGCGTGAGTCTTTGGCCGGGATCGAGCTGATTGCTGCTCAGTGAATTGGCGGCAACCAGAGACTGCGGGTCAATGTTGTATCGGTCGGCAACCGACTGCACGGTGTCACCGGGCTGCACAACATAGGTGTTCGAATCAAAGTGTATTTCAGGAATTTCAACGGTTTCCAGAATGCCGCAACCCCCAATCAGTACTGCGCTTGCGCAAACAACAGTTCCCAATTTTCTATAAATCATACTCAGCCTTTCATATGCAGTGTGTGCTAGCGGCTCACCACCGGGGGAACACAAAACGAATCCTGCGACTCCAAAACGGAGTTGGCTGACTAGTCGAGTTGCGGAACCCGTGATAAGACCAGATTGGACAACGCGTGCGTAGCGCATGTCTCTAGGCGCATTTATACGGTAGCGCAAAAAAAACTGCAATGAAAACAGTGGCCAAGCGGCCATAGTTAAAGCACTTACTACTTAGTTGTAACCTTTGAGGTAAAAAATCACCGAATACGGTTAAGAATCAGGGGCAGATGATCACCGCGCCCTACCCGCGACCACGCAGAAACGGCACAAACTTCACCCCGGCCACTCTGCGCACCTGGGGCGCACGATCGCGGTAGCATCTGACGATAGATAATTCCTGCACGCCGGCATGAGAGCCGACCGGTGCGATCAGCACGCCACCGTCTCTGACCTGCTCAAGCAGACTGTCGGGTACGGTTTCCATCGCTGCGGTGACCACCACTGCATCAAATGGTGCTTTGTCGGACCAGCCATCGAAGCCATCGGCGTAGCGGGATTTCACATTGCGGATACGCAGTTCGGTAAAAACGCGCTGTGCTTTGAGTGCGAGGCTCTTTATGCGCTCTAATGTATAAACTTCCGGCACCAGACTGGCGAGCACTGCCGCCTGGTAGCCTGACCCGGTGCCGATTTCCAGCACGCGGTTGAGCTGCCCTGCCGGACGCGCACTTTGCAGCACAAGTTCGGTCATCAACGCCACCACATAGGGCTGGGAGATAGTTTGCCCTTCTCCAATAGGCAGCGAACAGTCCTCGTAGGAGCGCGAGGCCAGTGCTTCATCGACAAAACAATGCCGGGGCACATCAACCATGGCAGACAAGACCGCCTCATCGCGGATACCGGCCTGTCGCAGACGATCGGTGAGTCGCAAGCGCGTTCGGTGCGAGGTCATCCCGATGCCCTGAATTCTTGCCTCCATATTCATGATTTATCTGCTCCCAGCCAGCTTGCCAGATCATTGATTTGTTGGTGATCGGTCATGTCCACCTGAATCGGTGAAACAGACACTTTGTTATGGGCAATGGCATGAAAGTCCGTTCCCTGCACATCATCTGCCGAGTCCCCGACCGGCCCGATCCAGAATATCCGTTCGCCGCGCGGATCGTCCTGCACAATCAGGTTCTGCCCGCGGTGGCGATTGCCAAGGCGGGTAATTACCGGTGCCTGCAGGTCTGATTCGCTGACATCGGGAATATTCACGTTAAGCAGCCACTGTCCGCTCAGCGGGTCTGCCATAAAGCGTTTTACCAGTGTGGCAGCCACCAGTGCGGCGGCATCAAATTGATCAGTGTGGCCGGCCAGAGAAAATGCCATGGCCGGTATTCCGTGAAAGTGCCCTTCCATGGCAGCGGCAACAGTCCCCGAGTACACCACATCATCACCCAGGTTCGGTCCGGAGTTGATGCCACTGACAACAAGGTCGGGCTGCCAGTCAAACAGGCCATTCAATGCGATGTTTATGCAGTCAACCGGCGTGCCCTGTACCGAGTAGACATCGGGCA
>JAHDHK010000016.1:37863-39203 GCA_020631335.1 Chromatiales bacterium | reverse complement strand
GGATCACCATAGGTGACTATTAGATCAATGTCCTTGCGCCTGAGTTCATCGAGCGAGTAGCGAATCAGCGTCTGCCCGATACCCTTGCGTTGATTTGCAGTTGCCACTGCTACCGGCGAAAGCATGAAAGCCACCGCATCACTGGCAAGTGTGAGCCGACTGTAAAATAAGCCACCGACAATATGCTTGTTTTCAATTGCCACATAACCAAACAAGTCATCAGTCCGGGTTGTTTGGATCAGTTGATCGACGAGATCGGCAATGGTCTGACCGTCAGACTCACCCTCCTTGTCGCCAAAGGAGTGAAAGAAAAGTTCAATAACCGCTGATCGGTATTCAGACTCAAATGAGTTACAGACAATCACAATAGCTCCATATACACGCTTGCCGCGTGCCATAACCTCACACGCTGATGTGTAGCCACACAGCTGAAAACATGAGCAACTGACCAAACATACGGATGTCTTTCAGCTGATCGCATACAAAAAGCGGGTGTTTCGACAGCTGCGATTTTTTTGAACTCCAGACTACCCATGGTATCGAAACACATTGGTTTGGCGTTCAACGAACCCCAGCTTTTTGTACAATCCAATCGCCGGTGCACGGGTGGAACGAGAAGTTAAATCTATCGACTTCACACCCGCCTCTCCTGCGGTCGTCAGGGCATGATTGACCAACGCGGTTGCAACACCGCGCCCCCTTGCATCTTCGCTGACCACAACGTCTTCAATCCAGGCACGCAGCCCGGTGGGGATTCTAAAAATGACCAGCGTCAGAGCACCCAGATATTCACCTTGTTCCTGCGCAAGATAAAGCGATGAGGCCTCAGAACTAATAATCGCTTGTAAATCAGACGGACTCAACCGGTTAACACCTGAAGACAACTGCGGCATAAGATTATCTAATGCGGCATGCACCTGTTCAGAGTACACCTTTACTTTAACAACCTCCATTCCAACTCCCCCTGACTTTTCAAACCAGCCGTTTCATACGACAGACCGGCACACTGACATTTTTACTCAAAGAGCCCACGCAGCAGAATCTTTGCTACTTCGTTCGCTGCCGGCGGCAACGCTTTAACGGACCGTTTATTATGTTTACGTTCCAATGCAGCCATAGTTGCTCATCAACGAGCTCCATGTTGATGCGGTAGTCTCTTGTGTCATCCTCACCACATAGTGCTCTTGCCTCCGCAGTCAATCCGCGACTGGTATCATCGACACGCAACCAGGTAATGCGACACCATACATCACGGTGTTCAATCCAGCCAGATGTCAAATGAAACGGTGCAGCCCTGACGGTTCCATCGGGGATAATCAGATCGCCGGCACACTGCCAGT
>JAHDHK010000016.1:0-37853 GCA_020631335.1 Chromatiales bacterium | reverse complement strand
AACAGATACTCAATAAAAGCACATCGGCTTGTCACCACCAGAACCACGCACTACATTTAATGATCTAAAGGCAACAGACAGCGCCAACATCGAATTTTCTATCCGAACAATCACTGGTATTAGAACTGGAATGACCGGTTCATTTCCAGCTCGAGCAAACGCTGCTTAGCTGACAATCCTCCCGCATAACCCACAAGCTTTCCGTCACTGCCGATAATCCGGTGGCAGGGAACAATAATAGAAATGGCATTGGCACCGTTAGCTCCCGCTACCGCTCTGACAGCCAGACTGTTTCCATAAGTTTCTGCCAACTTGATGTAGGTGCTGGTCTGACCAAAAGGGATAGTCAGCAGGCTTTGCCAGACTTGCTTCTGAAACGCCGACCCCACCAACAGCAACGGAAGCGTAAATACTTTTCGCTTTCGCTGAAAATATTGAGTTAACTGTTCCACCGTTTGCTGCAGCAGCGGATCCGTTGCCTCTACGAAACCGGCATTAAGCCCACGCTTGAGTCTCGCATCGACAGCAGCCCGTTTTTTTCTATAGCGCCAGTCACACAGACATAACTGACCCTCATAAGACCCTATTATCAGTTCGCCATAAGGCGAATCAAAGAATTGAATATTAATCGATTTCATAACGGGCATATGCCTGCCTGATTGTTGTTATTGCCAATCAAACAGCAGGCATTGTCACTGGCTTCGCTGCATCGCAATGTTGACTCCCAGTGTGATTAGCAATCCTCCTCCAAGACCTTCAGCGAGCCTGGCAATCCGACTCGACTGCCTTAACCTGTCAATAAATATTCCAGCACAAAAAACACACAATAAATCAGCTGATGCGAGCACTAGATTTACCAGAGTCCCGAGAATCAGAAACTGTATCCAGAGCGGGAACTGCGCCGCCGGATCGACAAACTGGGGAAGAAAGGCAATAAAAAATAAAGCCGTTTTAGGATTGAGTATTTCAACGACGACACTTTCAGCAAACACTTGGCGTGCGGTTGTACTGTTCACAACGACAGGTTTCTCAACAACCTGATTTGCGGTCATCGCGCGCAATAGCATTCCCCCGCCCAGATAAATCAGGTATCCGGCACCGATCAGTTTAAGAATGGTGTACATGGCGGGCGCCGCATGGAGAAGCGCAGATAATCCGGCAGCCGCGGCGATCACATGCACATAGCCGCCGATGTGCAGGCCTAATGCCGCCATTAAGCCGGCCCTGCGACCGCGTGCAAGTGTTTGTGCAGCAGCGTAAAGAAGCGCGGGCCCCGGCATGTAAGCGACCACAAGGGCCGCAGCCAACAGTGCGAGTAACAAGTCTGTAGAAGGCACCGGAGCCGGTCCTCAGGTATAAATGACCGCCTGAAGACTAAATTGAAGTACGCGGTATTGCAATCAGATTGCTACAGGGCAGTCATCGGTACGAATGCAGGTTAAGAACAACGCACACAGACCCAACCGCACCGGCCTGACACAGTCGCCCGGTCGGGTTGACTAAAGTACATTAATGGTCAGAGTCGGCTTGTTAAAAGTACTGTCGTCTTCATTGAAGCGGTCGCTGTCAAAGTCGTACTCAATGCGAACCGTAATGCTACCGCGCCCTCTCACCGTTAGCTGGCCTTTGGAGCCGCTATCGTTGCTAAGCGTAATAGGGGTGCCGTCGTCACGTGACTGAACAATCCAGTCAACATCTTCGGTGATTGTTTCTTCGTTTTGCGTCTGTAGCACTGCAACAGCTCGCAACTGAACAATGATTTCACTACCCTGATAATCAAAGGAGAAAGGATTATCCTCGCGACCGAACTTTATACTTTCTACAATACTCGGATCACCGATTTCCAACGACCGGACAACCTGTTGCCCGCCACAGGAGACCGTCATGGTGGTGTTACTGTTGGCAAACGGGTTCAGTGTACCCTTGCCGGGTAAAGTATTATCTATACTGGCTATGCCGGTATCTGCTATTACCCATGAGGCGTTATCGGAAATATCCGGTGTTGCATCCTTGTTATTGTAGCCGGCAGTAACTGAAAACACAGTCGGCCTTGAAGTAGACAGTACCGGAGATACCGGAAGCAATGTCAGCGACTCAAGATTATCAGCGATCGCGATAGTTGCCTGCCTGCTTATGCTTCCCCTGGTTGCAGTGATCACCGCAGAGCCGGTATTGCTGCTGCGAAACAACCCGGGGGTGACACTACTGAAAACACCAACGGTGGCCGGAGTGTTACTGACAGACCATGACACAGCATCGGTGATATTGCGCTCACTGCCGTCATCCGCAGCAAACAAACCGGTTGCCGAAATCTGCACACTCTCGCATTCGTCTAAAGTTGCCGGCGCATCCAGCGAAATGCTGGTTAACGGCGCTGAAGAAACACGCAGGACTCTAGTCGCGGTTAAGGAGCCGAATTGCGCACTGATCGTCACATTGCCGTCGGCCAGCGCCGACACCAGACCCGCACTACTGACTTTCGCAATATCAACAGCATTGCTTGCCCAGATTGCATCAGTTGTATGCTCAATAGATGGCTCACCATTACCGGCCCATAGCGTTAACGCGCTCAGCGTATCGGCTTCCAGTACATCACTCGCCGACCGGATTTCCACCGCATCGTAGTTTTGAGTTGCGACCGTAACGCGATTGCGCAGTTGCTTTGCATCGTTGTCGCTGTCGCAGGCCACCAGCATTCCGACCAGCATAATCGCACAACTGCCTGACAGAATCCTCATTGCCACCATCCTCGCCTTGCACGCGGTCTTACATTATTGACGTTATAGCGCAGCCCGATACGCACCCCGTTGATGCCGAAATCGTCATCATATTCGTGACGGACAAAAGCTGCATCTACTGCCCAGCGGCTACGCAGCGGAAAGGTCAGGCCGAATACGCCGCGTGCTCCGCGAAAGTGACTGTCTTCGGATGAAGCCACTCCGGCAGTAAAACGGGAATTTATCGACACGCTTGATACGGCAAACAACGCATAGGCAGCAATACCGTCAATCGGTGCTGATTCGAAGCGAACACCGACTGACCACTGCGAGTTTGTTTCAAGTGCCAAACTGGCGACCGTATCATCACTGATGCTGGCACCGTACCCAATCTCAATCCCGATACCTTCATAAATCCAGGCGCCCAGAGTTGCACCGGCAAGCACCGGCTCAAACTTTTCACCGGATAGCGAAATGGACTGACGCTCCAGAAAACCGGAGACAGTTACAGGTAGCGCGAGTGGGCCGGCAGCAAATGAAAGCGGAGTGAATAACAACAACAAAGAAAAAGTGAAGGTTCGCATGTCAACCTGGGCTGCGGCGATTTTGCCCAAGTGTATCAAATACCAGTCACAACGTTAACTAAAAGTAATATTTGTGCAGCCATGGAGTGTAAGCCTGACAGATCGACAGACTACCTACTCAGCTGACTGCTCAACGACCTTCATTTGCTGCTTCAATGTACCCACCCGCCGGATCCAGGTGCCAAACCTAACCAGCTCATCCGGCAACTCAGCGCTGGCCTTTCTGGCCTGTCCGAGCGTCTCATACAATCCGTAGGAAAGCCCGTAGATCACCTCACCCTGTCGTGACACAACAAACGGATAGATTGCCAGATCATCGGCTACCGACAGCTCCAGCGCTTTTTCTTCCATGATGCCGCTGTTAGCAGATGATTCCAGCTGAATGACATAGCTACGATCATCCTGCGCTGCCAGCCAGTCTCTGCCGCGCACCGAGACCGGCCTGTCTGCCACAGGCTCTATTACAACAGACTCAACCATGTTGTCATCACGGTGAATATCCACCGGACCTGAGAGCTGTGCCATCACCGCGGTGAGCTTTGTCTGTTTGTCTGACTGAAACAACGGCTCGGTTACCGGTGGCTTAGCGTTATCCGGGAGCTCCCGAATAACAGATACCGGAACCGTTTTGACCAATACGTTGTGATCATTGCGGATCAGCTCAGGGCCGCTGGCAGCTGAATTCCCCACCGGGTCAGTCGTTCCCGCCAAAGTTCCATTTGATCCTGCGGGTAAGGTTGCACCGCCGGTCGTGACTTCAGCGATGGCCTTGGCTTCATCACCGGTGTTTTCACCGAGTACCGCCATTGCGTCTTTAAGCAGTTTATTTTCGGCGAGCACTTGAGGGTTAGAGGCGATTGCATCGATTCTTTTCGGAGGTGACAGATCAAACTCTTCGCCGGTATCCTGAACATTCAGAATGGCCTGCTGATCTGCAGATAGTTCAGCCTCACTCCCGATTTGCAATGCCGGCTGGTTTCGAACAATGGGTACTGCCATCCCCGCTAAAGGCGAATCCTCGGGGTTTGTATTGCGCGCGACACCGCTCTCCACACTGCTATCGTTAGCTGAGAGCAAGCGTGATTGCTGTGTTTGTGCTTCAAAGGAAAAATGTTCGTTGTACAAACCGACGACTACCCATAACGGAAGTGCTACCAGCAGAATCTGTAATGGCAGCTTTATCATGTCGTACACGACAAACAGACGGGGAAAACGCGCCTGATTGTTATACCGGAACCGTCTGTATCTACGTTTCAACCGCCTGATCCCGAACACCATCGACTCCTTGTCGGAATTAACCGCAACATTGCGTCATGACAATATAAATACACCCGTAGCTGGAACAAAACAAGTGTACAGATATATTAACACTTGTAACGCTGAACAGTGACAGAAGATATTACTGACTGGCTAACACTTCACCAGCCTGTTCGACGTTCACGCCGGGCTGCGGTCAGGGGTTGTAAACCTTACATCGTCAGTACTGGCGCGCAATGAAAAATGCTAACTGTTGAGCTTTTGCTTGAGCAACTCGTTGAGTTGACCGGGGTTCGCTTTGCCCCGTGACGCCTTCATCACCTGCCCGACGAAGTACGCAAGCAACTTCTCTTTACCTGCCCGATACTCTTCGACCTGAGAAGGATTAGTAGCAATCACATCATCAATCATCTTTTCTATCTCGGATGAATCAGAGATTTGTCGCAAACCTTCCTGGTCAATGACTTCATCGGCAGTCGAACCGGAACCCCACATCTGATCCAGCACCTGCTTGGCGATTTTTCCCGAGATGGTATTGTCATGCATACGCGCAAGCAATCCGCTGAAGCGTTCAACATCCACCGGCGACTCGCTTAAATCGAGACCATCTTTGTTCAACCGCGAGAACAACTCTCCTGTCACCCAGGTGCTTGCAAGCTTGGCAGTGCAACCACTGGCGTCGAGTGCAGATTCAAAGAAGTCAGCGGTCGCTTTATCTGCGGTAATAACCGCTGCGTCGTACTCCGGTAACTTTAACTCCTGCATCAACCGGGCTTTACGCGCTTCGGGAAGCTCGGGTAATGTTTGTTTGAGTTGCTCTACCAGCGACTGCTCTACCACTACAGGCAATAAATCGGGATCAGGGAAATAACGATAATCGTTAGCCTCTTCTTTACTGCGCATAGAACGTGTTTCGTCTTTGTCTGCATCGTATAAACGTGTTTCCTGAATAACTTCACCACCACTCTCGAGAATGTCTATCTGCCTCTCGACCTCAAAGTTAATGGCGCGCTCAAGAAAGCGAAAAGAATTAACGTTCTTTATTTCAGCACGGGTACCGAACTCTTTCTCACCGGAGAGCCGGACAGAGACATTGGCATCACAACGGAAAGATCCCTCCTGCATGTTGCCGTCACAGATTTCTATATATCGCACAATAGAGTGAATCTTGCGCGCATAAGCCACCGCCTCTTTAGCGCTTCGCATATCGGGCTCAGAGACTATTTCCAGCAACGGTGTTCCGGCGCGATTCAAATCAACTCCGGTCTGTCCCTGCCACGCATCGTGGACAGACTTACCCGCATCTTCTTCGAGGTGCGCCCGGGTCAGACCGACTTTTTTCACTGCACCGTCATCGAGCGTGACGTCGACACTCCCCCGGCCAACGATCGGCAGACTCATTTGGGAAATCTGATACCCTTTAGGCAGATCCGGGTAGAAATAATTTTTTCTTGCAAACACACTTCGGTAACCGATGTCGGCATCGGTGGCAAGCGCAAACTTGATCGCCATGTGTACCGCCTCGCGGTTCAACACCGGCAGAACACCGGGCATCCCGAGATCCACTGCGTTAGCCTGCGTGTTGGGTTCGGCCCCGAAGTCGGTTGAGCTTGCCGAGAAAATCTTGCTTTTTGTCGCAAGCTGGGCATGAATCTCAAGACCGATAACTGTTTCCCATTGCATTATTTTGTACCTGTTACTCGTGGGGTCTCAAGGGGCAACTTCAGGCGCGGATATCAGCAGGCATCTGCAAATGCCAGTCGGTCACCTGCTGAAACTGATGGGCGATATTCAACAATCGCGCTTCATCAAAGTAATTACCAATTAACTGCAACCCGACAGGCAATCCTTCAACAAACCCGCAAGGCGCAGATAACGCAGGCAGTCCGGCCAGGTTGGCTGGAATGGTAAAAATATCGTTAAGATACATCGCTACCGGATCGTCGCTGTTTTCACCCTGTTTGAAAGCGGGTGTCGGCGTGGTTGGACCAAGTATCACATCGACGTTTTCAAAAGCCTGCGTAAAATCCTGTGAGATCAGATTACGTACCTTTTGCGCTTTCAGGTAATAAGCGTCGTAGTAACCGGCTGAAAGCGCATACGTGCCTATCAGAATCCTGCGTTTCACTTCGCGACCGAACCCCTCTGCGCGCGATCGCTTGTAAAGGTCTTCAAGATCGACAGGTCCGTCACAACGATGGCCGTAACGAACCCCGTCGAAGCGTGATAAATTCGATGAGCATTCCGCCGGTGCCACCACATAATACGCCGGTACAGCAAGCGACTGATTTTTAAGATCCACCTCTACGAATGACACGCCAAGCCTGGTTAGTTCTTCAATGGCCTGTTGCAACGCATCGGCGATGGGGGCATCAAGATCACTGGAGAAATACTGTCGGGGGAGCCCTACACGTAAACCATCAAGAGATCGGTTCAGTTCGGCACTGTATTGATCTACCGGCTGATCGATGCTGGTGGAGTCACGCTCATCGAATCCTGCCATCGATTCAAGTAACAAAGCGCAGTCCTCAGCGGTAGTGGCCATCGGACCGCCCTGATCGAGACTGGACGCAAAAGCCACCATGCCATAACGGGACACTCTGCCGTAGGTCGGTTTGATTCCGGTAATACCGCAGAATGCGGCCGGTTGTCTTATCGAACCACCGGTATCTGTGCCGGTAGTTGCAGGCACCATACGCGCTGCAACCGCAGCGGCACTGCCACCGGAAGAACCACCGGGCACACGTGCGTTATCCCATGGATTGGCCACCGATCCAAAGTGACTGTTTTCGTTGGATGACCCCATTGCAAATTCATCCATGTTGGTCTTGCCAAGCGTGATCGCACCACTTGCAGCCAGCTTATCCACCACGGTTGCATCATAAGGCGGAACAAAGTTCTTGAGCATTTTAGACCCGCAACTGGTGCGGACGTGTTTGGTGCAAAAAATATCTTTGTGCGCTAACGGCACCCCGAGTAAAGAAGCGGCACCACCCGATGCGCGGGTGTTATCGGCCTGTTCGGCCGCTGACAGCGCTTCTTTTTCAGTGATTTCGATGAAAGCGTTGTTGGTTTCATTTAACTGCTTAATGCGGGCGAGCAGGTGCGCACAAAGCTCTTTACTGGAGTAGTCGCCGTTCGACAAATGTCTGCGAATTGCGGCGATGGAATGAGTATGCATGATGTGGGGCCGTTTGAGTTGGGAGTGTCAGCGGTAGAGCGGGCAACCGGTCACTCAATCACCTGAGGCACCAGGTAGTAGCCTGCTTCAACTGAAGGCGCACATTGTTGAAAGGCCTCACGCTGATTGGTTTCGGTGACCGCATCGTCACGCAGACGCTGTACCGCATGCGTAGGGTGCGCCATGGGCTCAACATCACTGGTATCGATATCGTTCATGGTCTCAGCCAGTGCCAGTACATTTGACATCTCCCGGGCGTACTCCGAGACAAGCTCTCCGTCAATTTGAAGCCGGGCAAGATGGGCCACTTCGGCCACGGTTTTTTCATCAACAGCCATGCAGATGTCCAACAGGAAAAACGCCTAATTTAACACAGATCACCCTGCCGGATTAACGTTGCTGCTCTGTCGAAATCCGGGCTGCCCGAAAAAAATACCGATGCTTTTCGGACAACCCGCCGGCAACACCCAATAGCGGCTGAGGCTGCTCACGATACACACACAGCAAGTGCGCTGGCGAAAGCACAGCGCCCAACTATACTCGTTAGAAATCGCGGCATCACGGGAAAGCTATGTTCAGGAAATCACCCGGACCGAAAGCCACACGCATCTCGGTGGATCTGGGCGGTCATCACATTCGAATTGCTCATGAAACCGACGGACTCATACTTGATGAGCCCTCGGTCGGACTGCTCGACATGCAGCATCGCACCGGCGGCAGCAACGCGATGAGCAAGTTCGGCAGAGACGCGATTACTGCGGCTGCAGAGTCTTCATCCAGCCGGCTGATTCGCGTGCTGCAATCAGACGATCGCAACCCGCTAGGCTACACCTCGCAGATGCTGAGACATTACTTTTCAGCGTTGCGTCGAGGCGGCATGCTCGGCAAAGCACCGGTAGTATTATTGAACATCCCGCCGGGCATATCCCAATTGCTCACCGATGACCTCAAGCATGCCTGTTTTACCGCCGGCGCATCGAGGGTTCATCTGGTGGACAACGCCATCGCCTGCGCCGTTGGTGCAGGATTGTCTGTCGAGGATAGCCATCCGCAGATGCTGCTGGATCTCGGGGCGCGCGCCGCCAGGCTCTATGCCATGCAATTCAACGAAATCGTGGCTGCCTATTCACTGCCTTTCGGCGGCGATATGCTCGACGACGCAATGGCCCGGGGCATCCGAGAACGTTACGGACTTTACGTTTCAAAACCACAGGCACAACAGGCCAAGCATCTGGTCGGACGTGCAATGACATCTTCGCTCGGGCAGCAACTCCGCAACTCATGCCAGATGCGGGGATTACAGATCGCAGAAAACGACTACGCGAATTTCACCCTGACCACAGAGGTTGCCTGCGAATTACTTCAGCCGGCGATGCAACGGGCAAGCGAGGCGCTCAGCGCTGCAGTCCAGGCACTGCCTTACCAGTTCCGCAATCCACAACAAAACGTTGCCATCATCATAACCGGTGGCGGCTCACAACTGGCGCAGATAGATCAACTGGTGATGGAAGCCGGCAACTGCCCGGTTCAAATTGCCAGTAACCCGGCTGCCCTTGCGGTGAGTGGCGGTGCAGTGTTGCTGTCCAGAATCCATGGCACTTCAAGGGCGTCGGATCCGGCCTGATAGCACTGCGCCTGCGGGAGTGCGACATGCACGCAAACACAACAGCGCGTTAATTTAGCGCGTCATCAGTGTTTTTGTTAGTGCACAATACAGCGAATTACCCCGGCCGGTGGCGACAGTATGGATCAAAGAATAGAAGCAGTAGAATTGAAGTTGATGGATCTCGAGTTGACCGTTGAACAGCTCAATAACGTAGTGATAGACCAGCAGCAGACAATTGATGTGCTGGTGAGAAAAATTGAAGAATACAAACGCAGGCTTGAATCCATGGATTCACCGCTCGCCCCGGTTTCGGAAGAGACTCTGCCACCTCATTATTAGCCGTGATGCGAAAACTATCGTTCAGGCGTTGCTGTCAGCAATTACATTTGAATTCACTAAATAACTATCGGCGATGACACTTTGGCCGTCAGCTTCGCTACAGCACCTTTGCCCCGAAGATTAAGAAAAAGCGTTTCACGAATGGCGACACCTACGGTCTGACCGGTTCTGTGCTCACAACAATTCTGCTGCCATCAATCCGCCAGTGTGGCACAGGAATATTCTTTTTAGCGACACTGCCACTTAACGCCCTGCCGGCAAAGTCGTATCGACTGCCATCACAGGGATCGACAAACACAGCGTTCTCCCGGTTGTTCAAGATCTCAGGCTGGTACGCGAGTGCGCATCCACTGGAAGTACCAATACCGATAGCCACAAACCAGCCGGGGGCGACACTGCGCTGCAGCTTGTCTGTGGTGTCGGGTTGCAGCGAATTTTTATTATCAGCGTCACGAAGCCCGTTATAAGGTATGGCCTGTAGTCGATTGAGCGTCACATCGGACCACCGGGCTATAATAAGGGGTTTATCAAACCACTCCATGATGTCAATGGAATCTTCGGCAATTTCAGAAACATCAATCACTGTCTCTACGGGTTTAACATTGACCTGCACGTTTGTTCTGAAAAGTGGTGAGAGTATGACCCACAGAGCCACCAGCGCTGCAAACGCCAGCATCAGTTTGACGATAACGCGAAGCATCAGTCGACGGCTGTTATCAGTAGTGTGCGGTTGATTCAAAACAAATCCGGATTCGACAGCGGGTTAACCTGGAATTCTGAGCAATTGATGCAGCCACGTCCAGCATCATGCCTGAAGCGGCATGTCGACCTGTTAATACGATCAAACAGGCAATACCGTTCAAAACGTTGCCATACTTTTTCTCCCTGCCAGTCGCCCGCGCTGCCACTTAACAGCATTTGGGGTTCGGGTAGTTGATCCCGGCAAAGGCAATAAAATCAATGCGAGCTCGCAGGTTTGATATCTGACGGGCAGACATGCCTCCGTTTACAATTCATTTAGCGCTGCCTGCAGCCGATGCTTCTGATACCTTGTGGCTTTATCCGACCCGCGGTCGATTGCACTATATAGTGTTAGACAAAGTTAATTGAACAAAAGTACTGAGTGAACTACGCAGACGAACACCAGGCAATATCGCCAATGATTGTGAATTGCATTAACAACAAGCAACAGGAGGAAAAACTCCGGGAAATTGCGACTCGCAATGGTTTCCCGCTTGTTGCAAAAGCCCGCACCGACGATGGAGACTACTCCCTGTTCTTTGACCGGGAGGTATTAACCCTGAGGGACAACACCGTCCACCCGGCGGTCGAGGTAGCTATCGATTTTTGTAACGGCAGCAATGTACACAGACAGCGCTTTGGTGGTGGATTCGGCCAGCCAGTGGCACGGGCCGTTAACGCAAAGAAGCTTCAAAGCACAGAGAGCGCAGTCTGCGATGCGACCGGCGGATTCGGCAGGGATGCCTTTGTTTTTGCATCACTCGGGTGTCGGGTGGTTATGCTAGAGCGTTCCAGAGTGGTGTTCGAACTGCTCCGTGACGCTATTGATCGCGCCATGGCAGACGAGACAATGGCAGACATCGCAAATAGAATGCACGTGCACTTCGCAGACAGCGCAGATCTGCCCGGCGCATGGCCGGAGATTGATCGACCACACACAATATACCTCGACCCGATGTATCCGAAATCTGGAAAATCCGCAGCTGCAAAAAAAGAAATGCAGACGCTGAAGAGACTGCTTGATGCCGATCAGAAACAGGCAGACACAGATAACCGCCGATTACTCGACGCGGCACTGCGCACTGCGTTAAACCGGGTGGTCGTCAAGAGACCGGCAACTGCAGCACCGATTCCCGGGCCTTCGCCTGTGGGTGAGATAAAATCAGCCAACACCCGATACGACATCTACCACCCCATCGCGGGTTAACCTGCCGCGAAGGCATCTGATGGTTCACTGTAAATGCAAGACTATAAATGCCGTCGAGCTGTTAATCGCGAAAGTTGTTGTACTGTAAAGGCAATCCGTAGTCGCCATCCTTAAGCATCGCGATTACTCCTTGCAGGTCATCACGCTTTTTGCCGGTAATTCGCACCTGCTCACCCTGAATTGCTGCCTGCACTTTCGATTTGGAAGCCTTTATTGCCTTGACAATTTTTGAGGCTGTCTCTTTATCTATGCCCTGACGAACAGTGATTACCTGGCGGGCTTTCTGTCCGGAGGTTTGAATATCACCCAGATCGAGTGCCTTTACATCAATCCCCCGTTTACTGAGTTTCTGTAGAATCATTGGCTGCATTTGCTGAACCTGAAAATCACTGTCTGCGATCAATGTCATCACTGACTCAGCCAGCTCGATTCTCGCATCGGTTCCCTTGAAATCGAAGCGATTGGAAATCTCACGATTTGCCTGATCTACGGCATTCTGGAGTTCATGCGAATCTATTTCCGAGACTACATCAAATGAAGGCATACCCGTCTCCGGTCATGTAAAAAAAACGCTATGATAACCAGTAAACCTACCGCACGTAAAAACATGAACGAAATCCAATCAACAAGCCAGGGTGATCTGCACGCTCAGCGCACCGAATACAAGCGCTCGGAACTACACCGTGCCGACCTTCAGCCGAACCCGCTGGACATGTTCACTCATTGGCTGCAGGACGCACAGAACAGCGGCATCACAGACGCTACCGCCATGACACTCGCAACGGCAACTCCTTCGGGCATCCCGTCAGCTCGCATTGTTCTGTTAAAACAGTTTGATGAAGAGGGATTCTGCTGGTACACCGGTTACGAAAGTCGTAAAGGTCAGGAACTTGCCGACAATCCAAACGCAGCGATACTTTTTTATTGGCCGGAACTTGAAAGGCAAATTCGTATCGAGGGCAGTGTAGAGAAAGTATCGGTCGAACAATCAGATCGCTATTTCAAATCCCGACCTCAGGGCAGTCAATACAGCGCTGCCTCATCACCACAGTCGCAGGTAGTCCCTGATCAGGCATGGCTGGCCAGCCGCATTGCTGAATTAAAACAAGCCCATCCGGTGGACGAGCTAGCCCGACCTGCTAACTGGGGTGGTTACCGTCTGCTACCAGCAGCATTTGAGTTTTGGCAAGGTCGACCGAGCCGCTCACATGATCGCTTCAGATACTCAAGAAATGAAAACCAATGGATCATTGATCGGCTGGCGCCTTAACAGCGCAATCACAGTTGTTCAATGTCGAGTCGCCCAGTTGAAACAAACCATGCGGCCATCAACTATCAAACAATTTTGAATTTCGACTGTGAACCTGCTGACCTTACCCAGCAGCTAAAACCTGCCGGTAATTTTTAATTAAATAACCAGCCAATGTATTTGAAGCAATCACCATAGACGAATGTCGAGTCGGCAGATAGCTTCTATAACCATATGTTTGTAGTGAAGTGAAAATACGTCGGGAAAGGATTCTGGATGTTGGAGCACAATCGGCAGCCCTCTCACAAATCAGTCCTGCAATACGACAAGCATCCACACCATCCTGCCGGAAACTCCCATTGAATGTGAGTGGCCTGCCTTGTACCCATTCGGGTTCGAAAAGTTGGCGTACGCAATCACTACTGACGCATAAGATAGCAGCAAGAAATAGCAGCAAGGTATCAAACAATTCTGCGGGCACGGCCATTGGGCAATCTCTTGCCTTTACCGTGGCACATACAAAAATTGCCTCGCACTGCAGGCGAGGCGGCGTGGTCACATACGCTACTATTCGATCGGGCTCTCACCCAGCATCCCGAGTAACAACGGGTACAATTCTCCGCCACGGTTGTTATATCTATACTCGCTCTCTTTTAAGTGGCAATAGAACTTTTCGCGTCGCAGACCTTTGAACTTACTTAAGCGCTGTCGCAGGAAATGCCCGAACGCTTCTATGCGCTCAATGTCTTTTTCTGCATACGCGCGCTGATAGGTTTCACTTTTTATTTTCAGCCGCATGTCACGCCGAACATCGATACCAATCGGATACTCCCGCCAGATGTTCTTTTCTTTTTCCTGCATCGACTGCACGGGGTTGGCCGTTAGCAATGAACAGTACACCTGATCTTCATTCACAAACATTCGAATGCCGATGACGCCATCACTCTCGCTTTGCAAATATCCGGAAATCGATCCATCCATTGTCTTCGGGCCGCCTACAGCATTCAGCCCCGGGGTAGCCGACGCAATGGCCTCAGACCATTGGGCAATACGGTCGCGCAACTTTAGAAATATCGAATTCACCGAACGTACGTTCACGCCGGTCTGATTCGCCACTTCTACAGCGGTGAGGTCGTCGGCAAACAGCTCCAGTATTTTACGAAATCGCTGTTCATCAAGCTTTGAATGTTTGTAATATCTGTTTTTTACGGCATACATATGTCCCGGTCCCCTTGTTACTTCTCTACCACCCGCTACTTTTTGTAGCGTGTCCAAGTGTAAAAAAGATGACGGCCGGCACTTGTGAATCAGTTCACAGACAATGGACGCTGTTGAAACCTCAATCTATATCTGTAAATGAATGATTCATAAGCGAAACAACACGTATATAATCCTGATCTAATTGGTTCGATATCCAGGCAAAGCAAACACGAGCGGAGATGCACAATGGCAGACTCATTGAACAGGCGTGAATTCACCCGACTATGCAGCTCCATGATCGCAGGGGCTTTTGCCGGTGCACAGCTGCCGCTTCGCGCAGAAGACAAAGTGCACTATCCGAGGGCGCAGTTACTGGATAACAATAAGCAGCCGATCACCGCCGCCACACTGGACGCAGGCGAGCCCTATTTATTCTTTTATCCCTTCGTCACTACACCGTGTTTTCTTATTAACCTTGGTACTTCTGCCGCCGCTTCTGCACTAACGGACAGTGGCGGCAAACAATACGACTGGCGGGGAGGTGTCGGGCCCGATCGCTCTGTCGTTGCCTACTCAGCCATTTGCTCCCACAAAATGAGTCATCCGGCAAAAGAAATTTCGTTCATCAACTATCGCCATGACACAGTTTCTTTTTATAACCGTGAAGGTAAAAATGAAGAGCGCACCGGTGTGATTTCGTGCTGCTCTGAGCGGAGTATTTACGACCCGCGCGACGGCGCTCGCGTTCTGTCCGGCCCCGCCCCGCAACCACTGGCTGCCATAGAGCTTCAAACAGAAGAATCTACCGGCCACCTGTTTGCCACCGCCAGTTATGGTGGCGAAATGTACGAACGCTTTTTCGATAAGTTCGGTTTCCGGGCATCCATGGAACACCGCGTAACTGACCCTAAAAAGCCTGTCGGAAAATCCTCAACTATCCGTAAACTGGCAGACTATTCCGGTCAAACCATCAAGTGTTGACAATCCAACACGCATCACCCGACAACGAGAAATAACGCACGTTTTCTGAAGAGTTGGCCCGATCGACCGCTACATCGTGTGGTGCAGGAATATGATGTGACTAGTGAGCATAACAACCGATTCTCCGGAAGTCCTTCGGCAACGACTCAAGTCGTTGATATTAGGAGGATATAAGACAGTAATCATCAGTAGTTGCGCGATGATACTTGCCGCCTGGTTGCTTCATAACAACGTAGCTACTGAAAATCTGACCCTGTGGTTGCTCGCCGGAATTGCGGTTGCCGCCATGCGCTTTGCAGCAATTTATTATGCCCGACAGGGTATGGCAGATGTTCAGGTATTCCACAAAAGATGCGCTGTTTACGCCGTCACTATTTTTATGGCGGGCGCTCACTGGGGAGCCATCACACTACTGTGGCACAGTGATATGCCACCGGCGCACCAAATCCAACTATTGTTGTTTCCCATTGCCCTGGCCGCCGGCGCGGTGGCCGGTTACGGCGCCTGGAACACTGCATTCTTTGCTTTTCTTTACCCTTGTCTTTTACCGGTGCTAGGCTTGTTCCTGTGGGCGCCTGTTGAGGGCTATACCGGCACGGTGGCACCGGCACTACTCTATTTAGCCGGGCTTACGCTGCTGGGGCGTCACCATCAGAGAACACTGGCCGAGACGCTGGCACTGCAAATAGAAAACAAACATCTGGTCAGAGATTTATCTGAACAGAATACCGAACTCGAGTCAGCCATCAAAAGAGCTGAGTGCGCATCAAAAGCCAAGGGCGAGTTTCTGGCCACCATGAGTCACGAGATACGAACGCCCATGAACGGTGTGCTGGGTATGACACAGCTGTTGCTGGATACCGAGATCAACAATCGCCAGCAACACTACGCCCGCACCATCCAAAAGTCAGCGCAGTCTCTGCTGACGATTATTAATGAAGTACTGGATTTTTCAAAAATAGAGTCCGGAAAAATTGAACTCGAATCGGTAGAGTTCGACCCGAAATCTACCGTCAATCAGGTGGTATCCCTGCTTCAAAGCAATGCCACTGAAAAAAACCTGAAGCTCTCAGTAACTTTCGACAGTGAAACTCCAGAACTGGTCGTCGGCGACCCGCTAAGGCTTCAACAGATACTTATCAACCTTGTCGGTAACGCTATCAAGTTCACCTCAAAGGGTGGTGTCGACATTATACTGGACCGGCATTCACATAACGCGGAAGAGAAACTGACCACGCTTCGCTTTCAGGTTAAGGATACCGGTATAGGAATTCCCTCTGACAAGCTGGACACTATCTTCGAAGAGTTCTCACAGGCAGATGGATCGACAACCCGTAGTTACGGAGGCACCGGCCTCGGGCTTGCAATTGCCAGACGTCTTGCATCATTGATGAACGGTGACTTATCCGTGACCAGTCAAACGGGCGCGGGATCGTGCTTTACTGTGCTGTGTGAATTTTCCACAGACACCTCAGGTATCGCACATAGTACGGAACAAAACGAACATACAAAACATAGCTTCTGCGGCGAGCACGTACTGCTCGCAGAAGACTGCTTCGTCAACCAGGAAGTTGCTTTCAC
Organism: Chromatiales bacterium; assembly: GCA_020631335.1. Classification (GTDB taxonomy): domain Bacteria; phylum Pseudomonadota; class Gammaproteobacteria; order Granulosicoccales; family Granulosicoccaceae. The sequence goes on along the minus strand of JAHDHK010000016.1, from coordinate 21,210 downwards.
CATGCTTGAAAATCTTGGTCTTCAGGTCACTCTGGTGGATGACGGAGAGCAGGCCCTCGACGCCGTAAAAGAAAACCTGCTCAACGATTCAACAAGTAAGCGAAAACGATTTTCGGCGATTCTGATGGATTGCCATATGCCGAAAATGGATGGTTACACAGCTACCGCAGCGATTAGAAACATGAATCATCCGCTGGCAAAATCGCTCCCCGTTATTGCTGTCACTGCCAACGCAATGAGTGGCGATAAAAAACGCTGTCTGGACGCCGGCATGTCACATTATGTGAGCAAACCAATCGACAGAAACGAATTGATTGACGTACTGACTGACGCGCTAGAAGATCAGCATCAATTTCCACGCGCAGCGTAGAATTAGTAACACCAAGCAAACTCAAAGTTATACCGCGCCGACGAGCTCCTTAACCAGATCAAGCGCTGGCACCGACCGACAGCCCGATGCATTCTGACCGCACCACAGGGGAGTGTAGTCTGCGCTACCACAAGCCTCGGCTTTGGATCTCAGTACAGCCATTGCATTAGCGGTATGCGGAAAATCCATCACCGCATCACAGATAGGGCCGATTTCCCTGACCGCTTTATTGACGATACTTCGCGCAGGTTTCCCCGAGAAAACATTCGTAATAGCAGTATGGAGTGCCGCATCACTTTGTAATTGCGCTCGATGAAGTTCACTGGTATCCGCTTCATCACATAACAAAAACGCTGTACCCGCCTGTACCGCTGTTGCCCCCATGGAAAGCGCTGCACTCACTCCCTGCGTTGTACTGACGCCGCCAGCGGCAATCACCGGTACGTCGACAGCACTGACGACCTGCGGAAGTAAAGCAAAAGTACCCGATTGGGTAGTCAGGTCATCACTGAGAAACATACCCCGGTGCCCGCCTGCTTCAAGCCCCTGCGCGATGACAGCGCTGACCCCCTGACTTTCCAGCCATTGCGCCTCACGTACGGTTGTTGCAGTTGAAATAATACAGACATCCCAGGTTTTCAGCCTCTCGAGGATATCTGCATCAGGTAAGCCGAAATGAAAACTGATCACAGGCGGTTTAAACGGCTCGATGACATCGGCAAGTTCATGGCTGAACGGACTTCGTCCACTGCCGGCGGTTATTGCATCGGGTGAAACATTAAGCTGCTGCAAATGATTCGCCAGTGCTGACAACCAGCGCTCTGCCTGAGCTGTGCTGTAACGTAATGGTTTATGACAGAAAAAATTGACGTTATAACACTCAATACCTGCCGATCGGATTGCTTTGATTTCTGACTCGATCTGCGTCGCCGATAACATTGCGCAGGGCAGCGATCCAAGCCCGCCAGCCGCCGATACGGCAATAGCCAGCCTGCTGCCCTGCACGCCGGCCATCGGCGCTTGCACCACAGGGTACAATAACCCGGTGATTGCCTTTGCGTTGGTCATCGTGCCTGCGGCACTGGTGCGGCAGCGTCGAGCAATCCTTCGGATTTCAGATCACTCCATAATGATGGCGGTATATCGATCGAAAACCATTCGGCAATCTGCTTCATCTCTTCTCGTGACCGAGGTCCGGGAATAACACTCGCCACCAACGCGCTGCCCAGCGGAAATTGAAGCGCAGCAGCGGCGATGGGTATCTCGTGTGCATCGCACACCCGGCGAATGCTGGTCACCTTTTCCACCACTGCCGACGGCGCTTTGGCATAATTCCAGGTGTCACCACCCGCCAGAATACCGGAATTGAAAGGACCACCGAGAATGATGCCGGTACCGGCTTTTTCACACTCGGGAAACAGATCTTCCATCGGGGACTGCTCATGCAGTGTGTATCTTCCAGCCAGTAAAAATGCGTCCCAATGACCGTGCTTCATCGCCTCAATACAGACTTCTTTTTCATTCACTCCCAAACCGATTGCGGATATTTCACCGGCACTGCGCAACTCATCAAGGGCTTTGTATCCACCGGACATTGCATCTGCGAACAACGTTTTATTCAATGCCTCACCATGCTGCATGACACCGATATCGTGCAGCAGCAGAATATCAATTTTGCTTGTACCGATTCGCTGCAGACTGTCTTCATAAGAACGCATTACACCGTCATAGGTGTAATCGTATACCGGGTTAAACGGAAAGCTGCCAGGCCATTCCGCCTGTACCGGTGCAGGGGCAGGCTCAGGCTTGAGCAACCGTCCGGCTTTGGTAGACAACACCAGTCCTTCCCGTCCACGAATGGCATCCCCCACATAGTGTTCTGAACGGCCAAAGCCGTAAAACGGCGCGGTATCGACAAAAGTCAGGCCTTGTTGAAGCCCCTCTTCTATCGCCCCTCGATTATCTTCCTCTGTTACCGGGCGGTGATTCCCCGCCATGGCGGCACACCCCAGCCCCAGTTCCGATAACTGCAATGCTGTATTGCCCAGCGCTCTTGTTTTAAATCCACTGTGATTCGCAGATGCCATAGTATTTACCTTGTGTAATTTTCTGCCCCGGGCAGGCGGTTCTTGCCCACGTAAACCTGAGCGTTGCAGGCCGGCGCACGTGGCCTCTTACCGGAGTTACTCATTCTCTATGAATAACATTGAGTTGCCAATAGTAAAGAAAAGCGCGATCAAGCGTAAAAACGGCTGAGTAGTGGAATTTGCAGTAAACATTTAATGAACGGCGCACATGCTCAACACTGTTAATCACCGGTCAATGTTGTATACGGCTAATAGTGTTTTACCCGGGGTACAGAGGTCGATCAAAAAAGATTATTTTTCAATGATATCCTGTTTGCCATAAACGCCTGATACTCACAGTGCCAGTGCTCCGGATGCCCGTCGCGTTCGAGCTTTTCTGCAGTTTGATTGCCCAGCATTGCCTCAATCGAATCACGACAACTCATATGCAGAAGCACTTCTGCGACCAAATCGAAAAGCTGTTGATAGTCTTTTGTATTGTATGCCTGACAAAAAGCACGCAACCTTCTACTGCCGGCAGAGATATCGCTTTGAGTATAGCCTCTAAGCTCAGCTGAATTAAATGAAAGGGGCACGCACCAATACGCCGCATAAGCAAGATCCCGCAATCTCGGCCCCGGCCCTGCTAGATCAAAATCAATAATCGCCACCGGCTGCCGATCTTTAAACAGCATATTATATGGCGCAAAATCATTGTGGCACACGACCTCGTGCCTGCTGCTGTCCGGGTAGCTGTAAAGCCATTCGCAGGCTGTAAAATCAAAACCCGCTGTTGCCTGGTGATACTCTCGCAGCATATGAGCGATGGCTTGTAATATTGAATCACTTTGCCACACATATCCAAATGCTCCGGTATCAGCCGGAATGAACTCGAGAATTTCCCGCCCAAGTTCATCAATCCCGAGAAACGCAGGCGAATAACGATACCCCTGCCTGCGCAGATGATCCAGCAGTTCATGTACCGAATCACTGCATCGATGCTGCTGCCTGCGCACAGTCATACCTTTGCGGACCACTGACTCGTTAGTGTTGCCACCGTGCAAAGGTACTTCATCATTCATATACCACAGCTCCGGACAAAGAGGTTGAGCAAATCATCCAACAGCACATCACAACGCATCGTTCCCGCCTGGCAGGGTCGGAACGAAACTGAAAACACCTATTTCTTCGGCAAGGCAAGACCACCAATATCCACGCCCTGCTCCTGTAAAAGCTTTTCCAGTGCCGGTAACAGTGGCCCTAGATTTTCTTCAAGCGTTTCGCGAATCGTGTCGACGAAAACCTGCGTTTCACGCTCTATCTCAATGTTCAGTCGTGCACCGATTTGCTTTTCGCCGAAGGTCGTCATTCTCAGCGTTTCGGGTATCAGCCACACCTCGAACCAGGCTTCTGATTTATTCACTTCAGCAATAGTAAGACTGGCCCCGTTAATCGCAATATAGCCCTTGGGAAAAATGTATTTCAGCCATTCGGGATCAACACCAATGCGCATTTGGAAATTGTCTTCCATACGTTTTATGTCGATGATCGTAGCGCGAAAATCGATGTGACCAGACAACGGATGCCCACCGATTTCCGCGCCGTCCTTGGCTGCTCTTTCTACATTTGTGCGCGCACCCGCATAGAAATCACCCAGTGTGGTGACATTCAGGCTCTGCTGCATAACATCGAACGATGCCCGGTTGTCAGCGATGAGCGTCGTTACGGTCAGGCATACACCATCAACCGACACACTGGCCCCTATTTCCAGACCATCACAGAAACCATCCGGAAAAGCGATTTCAAATGTTCTGATACCACCACTATCTTTAGCTGAACTGATTTCAGCAATGCCCTGCACAATACCCGTGAACAATAGATTCTCCACTCACGCTGCGTAAACCTGGAACCACCGTATTACATCACAAGAACAGTATGCCGACCCGTCTGACAAACAATCAAAACAGAACCGCCGGTAGTTTACCTGCCTTAAATTACGTGTAGCAGTCACTACCGGTGCTGATTGAAGAGAATTGAAATGCTACATAAGTAATATATACCCGTCTCTCCCCGAATCACAGCAAAGCGCACCGACGCGATACAGCTTTACTTTAGCAAAAAGTACCCGAGCGTGATATGAGTGAGCGATTCAAAGATGCTGAATATCAAGACCGTCGACAGTCGGAATACGAGGGTTCTTTAGTCGGGATCCTACTGTCAGTCGCCGAGGTATGTCAGGGTGCAGTGTAAATCCGTTATCGGAATACACATCTTTCCCTCCGAGGTTCAGCGTCACGAAATACGCCGGTTTATCTGTACTCAGCTCGATGGTGTCTGCATCCGGCTGTGAAACTTTTATTGCGGGAACCGGCAGTTGATAGTCTTTGTACGGCCTGGGCCAGTATTCGTTACTGCCTGTGCGGCCGTCGGCCAGCGTCCAGGTAACACTGAGGTAGCAATTCTCGGGAACATCAGCTTTGTGCAGTTCACAAACCCGGGTCACCGACGCTGCAATTGCAGACTGTTGGTATTGCTGACTGCTTATTGTTGCGCCGTCTACCGTGACTACACTTAATCGTATATCTGAATTAACATCCACGCGCTCATCATTGACGACATTTAACAACAACTTTCCATGGGTATCAAAACGTTCATGCCCCGGCACAATAGCAACATGTACAGGCGCAAAAAACTGCCGGGCGGCATAGTGCAACAGCTTCCATCCGCCACCGTATTCGAGGGACGCCCAGGATGCCACCGGCCAGGTGTCGTTTAGCTGCCAGTACAGCGTACCCATGCAGTGTGGCCGCAGGCAGCGCCAATATTCGACCGCCGTCCTGATTGCCATCGCCTGCTGGCACTGTGACAAATACAACATTCGTTCAAAAGAATCAGGGAATGAAAAGTAGCGCACCAGAGTTTCAACAATTCGCGCGTTACCGCCGACATTGCGCTGGTGCACATCCATTACCTTAGAAGACACATTGCGATCCTGCGCCCGGGCAAAGGTATCAACCACTGCTGATGAAGGAAATGACTGAAAACCGAATTCCGAACAAAATCGCGGATGGATATCCTGATACGCTGAAAATGGCTTCGCTTCGTGCCATACATCCCAGAAGTGCATATCACCTGCCGCGTCATTCTTCCAGCCATCATCGAAATCAAGACGTCCGGCAGAGGGTGAGCTTGGCCAGAAATCAATAGTGGGTAGCTCGGTTTCAGCGGCTTGTTCAAGCGTGTGATTCAGTCGATCATACACTGCAAGATAACGATCTCGGTTATCACGGGTAACATCCCACCACTTCAGTGCACCAACCAGTTCGTTATCACCACAAATAAGTACGATGCAGGCATGCTTTGACAAACGACGCAGCTGTTGACGGGCTTCTACGCGTACCAGATCAAGCCACTCGCGATCAAAGGCAGGGTAATGGTTGCAGGAAAACATAAAATCCTGCCAGATCATTATGCCCAGCTCATCGCAAAGATCATAAAACCAGTCAGCTTCATATTGCCCGCCACCCCACACCCGAAGCATATTCATATGAGCACTGACTGCCGACTGCAACAGTTCGCGAACAACCGCAGGGGTTCCACGCTGAGGCAACGCGTCAGCAGGAATCCAGTTGGCTCCCTTAGCGAACACCGGCGCGCCATTAATCTCAAACGCAAACCCTGAACCGGCGCTATCGGCATCGGGAAGCTGAACAACACGTGTCTGTCTTAACCCAATCCGACGCTTTATAAGCTGCCCGTTCACCTCAATAGTTAAGTCGTGCAGTGTCTGCCTGCCGCTGCCGGCAGGCCACCATCTTTCAGGCTCATGTAATTCGACGGCAAGGCTAACCGAGTTCTGACCTGAATTTATTGTTGTTCGCATTTCCGTGCGCTGGCCGCATAACCCAAACGCACAACTGACATCCATTGTGTCTACCGATGTTATCCCAAGGTTTACGGCAACTGATACCGAGTTCCCGCGCCAGTGCTGATTAATACTGTAATCATCGATAACATAATCATTACTCTGCTCGATCTTTACGCCACCATAGACGCCCATCGGCATCAGGCAGATATTCCAGTCCCAGCCGGCATGGCACGGTGTTTTACGCAGAAAATTGGTATGCGGTATTCGACAGTTCCAGGACAAATACGGCACTTCAAAAGGCGCTTCACTGTGCTTTCGGGCAGCATAGTCACGGGCTACCAGAAAGTGTATTTTCAGTGTATTGACACCGTTTTCAATTGCATCGGATATATCAAAGCAGTAGCGAACAAACTGGTTCTGGACACGCCCGACCAGTCGGGTATTCACATAGATATCGGCAATACAATCGACACTATCGAGTATGAGTAGATTGGCCGGATACCTGGAATCAATCGTAAAGTCACGCTCAATAATCCATTGCGTCCGGTTTACCCAGTCAACCGCGTATTCGTTATCTCGATAGTATGGCTCGGGAATTTCACCAGCCAGCAATAATGCAGAATGAACATCTCCCGGTATTGTAAACGGGACACGCTTTTCTGCATCAGCCTGCCTGAGTGTCCAGTCGTTGTTCAGCCCGATGCTTTTTGTCATGCCGGTTCATAAGTAAATTCAGAAAAGTCCGCAGGTTTTGCCTGCCCTGATGTGTCAAATGCCACCATGCCGACAAATGCGCCGGTGAATGAAGCATGTTCCCCTCGACCACCTTCATCAGACAACAAAGACGCATCGAGGACAGGACCGATACTTATCCAGTCAGACTGACTGCGGTAGTAGAACTGTAAACTTGCCTGATTAACCACACATTTTAAAGAGACAGGTTCACCATTGTCAGCAAGCGGCACCGATTCGACAGGATACGTCAGGGCACACTCAGGATAGTCTCCATTGCACAGCATAATACCGACAACCCGACCGGCCGCCTCATCACGGGTCAGCTGCAGATAATAAAACTTGTGACGGTTATAGTAGGCGATCAAACCAGCGCTTTGCTGAAAAGTATCCGGACTGAATTCAAGTGTCGTTGAAGCGGTATAACTCAAATGTTGCTGCCGGCGTGCGACCAGCGATTGCTCAAACCAGCTACCTATAGACTCACGACCGTAAAGTCGCAGAAAACCGGCACGCGCACTAAGCGAATACAGTCGCTCCGGGTACGGAGTCCGCAGCCATTGGAAATCCACTGGCAGTTCTGCATTGGTAAAGCGGTAAACCACAGCAGTATCCTGATCAGTTGCCGATTGCCTTTCGGCATCGGCATTGGAGTCGGTATGGATTTGAGCGGCTGCGATTGCAGGAGGCTCTACTTCCAGTCTGGCAGTCTGTGTACCGGATTGCGTACGCAACCAGCCATCGTCTGACCAAACACATTTTTCGATACCCGTCTCACGGCCAAGTGGCGAGCGTCCAACACCCTGGATAGGTCGGGAACACAGGTAAGTGTGATAGGACTCGCCAGCCGGCGTTTCCACATATTGCCCATGACCGGTTCGCTGCAGAGGTGCACCCGGCGTTGAACGCAGCAGATATTTGTCCGGGTGTAACTCGTAAGGCCCGTCAATTGATGTAGCGCGGGCATGGGTTACTGCATGCTCATAACCAGTGCCCCCTTCGGCGACCACGAGATAATAATAACCGCCACGTCTAAACAGATGCGGCGCCTCTGCCAATCCCAGATCGCTGCCGGTGAAGATCAGCTTCGACTCACCGATCAGCTGCTGTTTCTCAACCGAGTACTCCTGCAAAAGAATGCCGCCGAAAGGGCTATGCAAGGGACTCTGCCCCAATGATGTAGCGCGGTGATTCCACACCATATTTAAAAACCACTTGCGACCATCATCATCATGAAAAAGTGACGGGTCAAAACCGCTGGAGTTGACATATACAGGGTCCGACCAGTCACCATCTATCGCAGCACATGTCACCAGGTAGTTATGAGCATCTTTGAAGTTACCATCGAAGCGCTTGACGTCTGTATAGATCAGCCAGAATTGATCATCGCTATAGCTTAAACACGGCGCCCATACCCCGCACGAATCCGGATTACCACGCATATCCAGCTGTGTGGCGCGGTTCAAAGGTCTTGCCACCAGCGACCAGTTTATTAGATCACGCGAATGATAAATCTGCACACCCGGATACCATTCGAACGTCGACGTCGCTATGTAATAGTCTTCCCCGACCCGACAAATTGACGGATCAGGGTTAAATCCGGTCAGAATCGGGTTTTGAATCATGCCGCACGTACCAGTGCTTTCGCCTCGTTATCGGTGAGCATAGCCGGCCGTTCACAATGTGTGGTCAGTTCGACAACACGCTGCTCATCCGCTGCACTGAGGATTGCGGTCAGTACTTCCATTACATGTAATGCCAGCTGCCCGCTGCATCGATGTGGTCGATTCTCTGAAATGCCAGCCACCATATCTGCCAGCCCGATCCCCCGGTAGTTGGCAATGAAATTTCCATTCGCGTCTTCGAAATTCGCTTGTCCCAGCGTTGGCAAAGGCTGCAATTCGTTTTCAATGACGCCGTCATTCACCCTCAAGGTGTCGCCAAAGCGATTGGGATCAGGGACATAGATAGTGCCTTTCGTACCATACAGCTCAATGTGATTCTGCTCGTGCGCAATCACATCCCAACTCGCTACAACGGAGACCTGCGCGCCGTTGTCAAACTGAAGTATTGCACGGACTGATGTGTCTACTTCAACCTTGATTTTCTCTCCGGCTCTGGGCTCACTGGTGATCAGCCGGAACTCTCTGGGTCGGCTACCCATTGCGACCACGCTTTTTACCGGGCCAAGCAACTGAACCAGGTTACTGACGTAATACGGTGCGATATCGAGTACCGGACCACCACCGACTTGAAAGAAAAAATCGGGATCGGGGTGCCAGCTCTCCATACCACTGGACTGCACCGCACAACAACCGCCTATGATCTCTCCGGCAGCACCGGACTCAAGATACTCTCGCGCCACCTGGTGCGCACCACCCAGAAACGTATCGGGGGCTGAGCCTATTCGAAGGTTATTATCATCTGCAAACCGATTGAGTGTCAGCCCCTCATCAAGAGACAGCACATAAGGCTTTTCAGAATAGACATGCTTTCCTGCCTTTAAGCATCGGTGCGATACATCGAAGTGAGCAACCGGTACAGTAAGATTTACAATTAACTCAATGTCAGTCTGTTGCAGCAGATCGTCTACCGTAAACGCCGCAATACCAAACTCATCAGCACGGGCGCGCGCTGCATCCGGATTAATATCCGCAACAGCCGAGATGTGATACCCGTTAAACAGACCGGCAAGCTGAAGATACGCCGCAGAAATATTGCCGCATCCAATGACACCCACATTCATAACTTTCTTTCCAGACAGATGAGATAGATTAGAGTCAGCTAAAATTCCATGCTGAGATAGCACGGTAGCTGCGCTGAATGAATCGTGTCACATCAGACGGGTTATCGTGCTCGACGATAAACAACTCACAATCAGATCGCGACAACTCACCGGTCACCTCCGACCAGTCAATCGTGCCATGGCCGACATCCGCCCATCCATCCTCATCGGCGCACTCACCGTCGGCAGCAATGTCTTTTAAATGCACAGCACTGATACGATCGACATAGGTGCGTATCCAGGACGCGGCATCCTGCCCTACCCGCGCAATCCATCCTATGTCCGCCTCCCAGTACATATCAGGAACCTCATCCAGCAGTGTGCGGATCGGCAGAGAGCCGTCTGCCAGCCGGATGAACTCGAAATCGTGGTTGTGCCAGGCAAAATCCCGCCCGACTGAGTTTATTTCAGCATTGATATCCGATAGCTCTGCGGCAATATCACTCCATCCATTCTTCGTTGCCGGACGCTCCTCAGCTTCAAGATAGGGGCACACCAGATGATTGATATCCAATTCCCGCGCGAGCTCCAGCGTCTCATTCAGGTTATTTTTGAGCGCATCAAAACCGACGTGCAAAGACACCATTTGCAATCCGTTCTGCTGTAAAAGTGCCTGCAGATGTACAGGGTCTTTCACATTCTCACGATAACCCTCTACTTCGGTATACCCGGCCTCTGCAATGACAGGCAATGCATCCTCCAGGGGCATGCTACGGGCGCTGTAAAGCTGGCAAGCAAGATTTTTCATCGTAATTTTTCCGATCGTCTATCGCAGATCAATTTGTTACCCATGATTGATCAATGGTTATTGAAATAAGTGGCGGCTGATCCGGTCGAATTCCTACTGCGCTGACATCGAACACGCAACGCCGGTTAAAAACGCAGAAACCCGTCGGTGGCTTCTGCATCAATTGATTGTCGAGGTTACAGGCAACACTAAAACACGATTTACAGGCCTTATATTCAGACACGCAAACCGGTTTCTGAGTTAAAAATGGAAGCTCTGGATGGATTAAACCCGGCGGTCAGTGTACTTGTGGTGTCTATTGCAACATCCGAATCAGCCCGAATGGTGAAAGGCGCACCAGCCAGCTCACTCCAGATAACAGTGTCTGCTCCCATCGGCTCTACCAGATCCACCGTCAACGACAGTTGCACCGGCTGATCCATGGCATTGCCAGCAATGGCAATGTGTTCAGGTCTTATACCGAGCTCTACCGGGAGGTTGTTTGAGGGTGTTTGAATAAAGTCATAACCAGCCAGGGGTACAGATAGTCCCTGCGCCTCAAAAACCCATTGACCCTCCTGACTGACCAACACACCTTTAACAAAATTCATGCTTGGTGAGCCGATAAAACCTGCCACAAACCGGTTACACGGTGTGTTGTAAATCCCTTTCGGACTGTCGATCTGCTGAATCAAACCGTCTTTCATGATAGCGATACGATCGGCAAGTGTCAGCGCTTCGATTTGATCATGGGTCACGTAAATCATGGTATTGCCGAGCCGCTGATGCAGTCTTTTAAGCTCCACGCGAAGATCTGTGCGCAGGTTTGCATCGAGATTAGAAAGCGGCTCATCAAACAGAAAGACATCGACATCTCTCACCAGTGCACGACCAATCGCCACACGCTGGCGCTGGCCACCAGACAATGCTCCGGGCTTTCTATTCAATAGCGGTTCAATCTGTAAAATCTCCGCTGCTCTTGCTACGCGCTGCTCGATCTCAGCCTTCGGCATTCGTTGATTTTTCAGTCCGAAAGACAGATTTCCTTTTACCGTCATTTGCGGATACAACGCATAGCTCTGAAACACCATGCCAATCCCGCGCTCACTCGGTTCTGCCCAGGTAACGTTTTTACCTTGAATAAATATTTTTCCGCCACTCACCTCCAACAGACCGGCTATGCAGTTTAACAGCGTGGATTTTCCACAACCGGAAGAACCGAGCAATACCAGAAACTCCCCCTGAGGAATCTCAAGGTTCAATCCTTTTAATACTTCAAGCGCGCCAAAGGACAGGTCGAGGTTCTGAACTTCTACTGAGTTAGCCTGTGAGACTGGTTGTGTCATCCTTTGACTGCTCCTGCAGCGATACCACGGACAAATAATTTTCCCGATACAAAATACAGTAACAATGGCACTGCTGCAGTCAGCAGGGTGGCGGCCATGTTGACGTTATATTCTTTAATACCCTGCACAGAATTAACGATGTTATTAAGCTGCACCGTCATCGGATAAGTATCAGGTTTTGTGTAAATCACACCAAACAGAAAGTCGTTCCATATGCCTGTCACCTGCAGGATCATCGCAACGACAAAAATCGGCAGAGACATAGGCAACATGATTCGAAAGTAGATACCCCAAAATCCCGCACCATCGACTCTCGCTGCTTTATGAAGATCTTCAGGAATTGCCGCAAAGTAATTCCGGAATAACAGCGTCAATATCGGCATACCGAAGATGGTATGTACCAGCACTAAGCCCCATAAACTTCCCATCAGACCGATCTCTCTCAAAATGATGACCAGAGGGTAAAGCATGGTTTGATAAGGTATGAAAGCGCCGACAATCAATATGGAAAAAAACAGCTCCGAGCCTTTAAAGCGCCAGCGCGCCAGCGCGTAGCCGTTAATCGAAGCAATCGCGATTGACAGAATTACGGACGGCACAAGTATTTGTACAGAGTTCCAGAACCCCCGGCTCAGACCATCGCAGTTGATTCCGGTACAAGCGGTTGACCAGGCCTTTACCCAGGGCTCAAAGGTCACTTCGACAGGTGGTGCGAATATATTGCCGAGTCTTATTTCCGGCATGCCTTTGAGGGAAGTCGCAATCATCACGTACAACGGCAACAGGTAGTACAGCGCCACGACTATCAGTGTGCCGTACAGCATAATGTTGGTACGGGAAAATACCCGGCGTGGACGAGGCCCCTGCGGATCACTGTTGAGATCAGCCACGCTTTTTCCCACCAAATTCAAGAAACGCCCAGGGTATTAATATAATCGCCACCGACACCAGCATCATTGTCGATGCGGCAAAGCCCTGCCCCAGATTCTGGGCTCTGAACATATAGTTAATGACGTACTTTGCCGGCACCTCGGAAGACAACCCCGGTCCGCCGTTTGTCAGCGCGACCACCAGATCATAGAGTTTGATTATTCCACTGGCGATCAGCACCAGTGCGGTCACAAAAACCGGGCGCATCATCGGGATGATAATTCTCACATAGGTTTTCGTGGTACCGATGCCATCAACCCGTGCAGCTTTCCATATATCTTCATCGATACCTCGCAGACCCGCGAGCATGATGACCATGATCAGGCCTGTACCCTGCCACAGACCCGCCACCAGGATGCCATACATGACAGTTTCCGGATTGTTCAGTGGATTCAACTCAAAAGTTGTCCAGCCGAGATCCCTGACTACCTGCTGCACCCCGAGATCCGGGTTGAGTATCCACTGCCACGCGAGCCCGGTAACGATGAAGCTGAGCGCAAACGGGTAGAGAAAAATTGTGCGGAATACCGCTTCGCCACGAATTTTCCGGTCCAGCAGGGCCGCCAGAGTAAACCCGATCACCAGCGTAAATATCAGTGACAATGCACCGTACATCGCCAGATTTTCAATTGACACCAGCCAACGTCGCGTACCCCACAAGCGTTCATACTGATCCAGACCAACAAAATTGAGTTTGGGTAGCAACTTGGATTTGGTAAACGAGTGAACAACGGTCCACGTTGTTCCACCGACGAAGACGACCAGAACGGTCAGTATCATCGGTATAGAGGCTATTTTTGCCGAGAGGTTGTTAAAAAGCCTCGATGGCCTGTTCGCTTCGGTGGGCATGGTGGGAACCAGTCAGACAGCGGCGTGCTGTCAGAGGCAGATCGCCTCTGACAACAGCCGCAGCCAACGGGTTTTATCTACTCGGCATCCTCAATGATAGCAGCGTAGCTCGCCTGAGCGTCCGCAGCAGACATGTCAGTCGACCAGAACTCAGCCATCAGGTCTTCGATCTGAGTCTGAGTGTCCGGTGATAACGCCATGTCGCCTGATGGCAGTACATTGCCGGCTGCAAGAATCTTCAAACCTTTCTGCATACAGTCGTTAGCAGTGGAGAGATCGATGTCTCCTCTAATCGGCAGTGATCCCTTTTTCAGGTTGAAATCAACCTGCACTTTCGGTGAAACAAGCAGTGACGCCAGTTCCATCTGTGCTTTCTGGGTTTCTTCATCGTCAACGACCGGGAAATAGAAAGCATCACCACCAGTGTCGAGGATCTCGTTGACACCGAGACCCGGCAGACAGGTGTAGTCTTCACCGGCAACCTGGCCGGCAACCTGAAACTCGCCTTGCGCCCAGTCGCCCATGATTTGACCACCGGCCTTATCTGTAATCACAAGGTTAGTCGCCATGTTCCAGTCTTGTACATTGGAACCTTTCGCAAGCTCACGCGCAGCTGCTGCCGCTTCAAAAACCTCTTTGTAGACAGGACCGGCAGCCACTTCTGCGTTCTTATTGACTGAGACTTCCGTCCACGCTTCCATCCCCGCCACAGCGACCGTGATGGTACCGAAGGCTAGATTTTGTTGCCAGCCCTGCTGCCCCATCGCCAGTGGAAGAATACCGGCCTCAGCAAGTTGCGGAGCTGCGGCAACAAACTCAGCCCAGTTTTGGGGTACATCTATGCCCGCCTCTTTAAAAGCACCATGACTTAACCACAACCACTGCCCGGAGTGAATGTTGACTGGCGCACAGTAGATGCGACCATCCAGGGTACAGGCATCAAGCAGCGAGCTTGGATTAACAAAATCTCTCCAGCCTTCCTTGTCCGCCAGATCAGTGAGATCGGTAAGCAAGCCTTCTTCAATCAGTTCTTCCGCCTGACGCCCGTGATTGAGCTGTGTTGCACCCATCGGATCACCGCCGAGTATGCGGCTGATGATGATGGGCCTTGCGGTACCACCCGATCCGGCAATGGCTCCATCGACCCATTTATTACCCGTGGCATCAAACGCTTTCGCAAATTCAGAAACCGCTGCGGCTTCTCCACCTGATGTCCACCAGTGCGTGACCTCGAGTTCTGTGGCCTGTACAGAGGCACAAAGTCCGAATGAGATGGCCGCTGCGAGGCCGGAAATAGATTGTTTTATTTTCATCGCTTGTTGCATCCTCCAAAAATCTGTAACGTTGTAGGTCCACAGATTTAACCACCCCTCAGGGCACTGTGCAAGCGGTAATCGTTGAGGGATACAGCAAATTCGATGGTAAAAAAACAACAAGGGAATACGCCGGGCACGGCGCAAACAGCACACAGACCCACACTTAAAACGATCGCCAGTATGACCAACCTCGGCGTGACCACCGTGT
The DNA here is from genome assembly GCA_020631335.1 of Chromatiales bacterium. Classification (GTDB taxonomy): domain Bacteria; phylum Pseudomonadota; class Gammaproteobacteria; order Granulosicoccales; family Granulosicoccaceae. The sequence continues at coordinate 6,013 of JAHDHK010000016.1, read as the reverse complement.
CGCGGGCGCTCAAGGATGCCCCGGACATAAGTCAGCGAACCAAGCAGAGAGTGCGACTGGTAGCGGACGAGGTCGGCTATACACCAAACCGGGCGGGTGTTGGATTAAGAACCGGCAAAACCAATGTAATTACCCTCGCCCTAAGTCTCGAAGAAGAGATCATGGGGCTGACTTCACACCTGGTCAGGGGGATCGCAGAGACACTTAGCGGCACCCCATACCACCTGACAATAACTCCTCACAGCCGCGACAAGAGTCCACTGGAGAGTATTCGGTACATCGTTGAGACCCGCTCAGCTGATGGCATCATCCTGTCCAGAACACATCCTGACGACCCGAGGGTTAATTACTTACACAAGCGACGCGTGCCTTTTGCTACCCACGGTCGCACAAACGGCAGCGTGGTACATCCGTTCCATGATTTTGACAACGAAAGATACATGATGGAGGCCATCGATCGACTTGTGCTGAAGGGGCGATCAAACATAGCAGTGGTAGCACCTCCGGAAGAACTGACTTACCACCGGCATACAATGCAGGGCTACAACCAAGCCATCAAACAACACGCGCTGAAGCCTTTTAGAAAACTACCATTCAACATCGAAAATTCACTTGATGAAATTGAAGTCGAGTCACACAGACTGTTTTCATCCGCTCACAGACCAGATGGAATCATTTCGTTGAGCGGTGGATCAACTATCGCTATCTGTTGCGGTCTTGAAAAAGCTGGCTTGAAGGTCGGTCACGAGGTCGACATAGTCTCAAAGCAAAACGTGAATATTCTGCCTCGCTTTCGTAAAGACATAGAAATCGTCAACGAAGATATGACACTGGCAGGAAAAGAACTCGCGCAACAGGTCATCGATTCATTGAACGGAATCCACCCCGGCGCATTACAATCAGTGGTGTATAGCGATTCCGATACCTGATTCAATCTGCTTGCCTTGATGCTTTTATAAATAACGGCAATGCTGCCCCAAAAAAAACGATCATTTAGTCGTCAAGCGACAGACTAAAGCAAAGCAACCCACGACAGCGAAAAGCGCAATGAACCAATTAACCGTATTAAAATCTGCAGTATTAATCGACAAACCACCACTGGCTTTGCAGTCTACAAAAAGATGAATTTTTTCTTTGGTTCTACGCAGCCCGGATGCAAAAGAACAATGCTTGTGCCCCCCGGCAATCACCTGCCAGTAACCTGGCAGGTGTGCACCGGAGTGCTGCTTTCACTGGTCGTAAAATCGCTCTTTTACGCGTAGAAACTGCGGGTAGAGTTAACCAGCATGCCGTGCTTATCGCTTCCGGTAAGAGAGACAATACGCTGTGGCATATTGCGATACTGCGATCGTGAAAACTCTACCTCACCCACCAGTGGATCAATCGGTTTCAACTCAACGCTTCTCGTGTGCCCCGCAGATATCGCATACGCACTTCTCTCAAACGCAGCGTTAATATCAAACGTATGCCTGCCGGCATGCACAATTCCAGGATGCACATGACGTACGATTAACAATCGATCAGTATTGTTAGCCATTTTAAGGACTGCCTGTTCATCCACATGAAGACTGAAACTTAGCTCGGCATTCACCGCATTTATGTTGACTTCCTGGACATCTGCTTCAGCGTCAAAAGCACCGGCCGGCATTGAAACGGCTGGAACTCCCGCAACCAGCGCCGCACCGGTTAGTAGTTTAATGGTTTGTCTTTTTTTCGGATCAAAGTGTACGTTAAGCATGGCTTACTCCTGTTGTTACACACTTATCCTACTATTATCAACGCGGTTTCCAAGCGCTACGACACAGTTTGTAACACTGCTTATGGTATCGGCCGGCGTCTACGCCAGCTTTGTAACGACCTCATTTGCTCGAAACACTCGGCAAAAGGCCGAACCATTGCATCTAAAAAACTGGAATATCCTTTTTCACTTGCATTCAGCCCGACCACAACAGACTCCTGTGCTACCGGGAGATAACGAGTACGGAATAACCCGTCCCAGATAGAAAAAACAAACCCGAAGTTCCTGTCGTAATGCTCAGGTGCAATACTGTGATGAATCTGATGCATTGCCGGACTTACAAACAATTTGTTCAGCGGTCCGAAACTTAGCCAGATATGTGAATGACGTACATTTGCCGTCATATAGTAGAAAAAATGAATAGCACTGGTATTAAACAAGGTTACCGCATCCACACTGGTGCCGTGGTATCTTGAGAATAAAACCGTCGCGAGCGCTCCCATAAAGAAAGCACAAAAAGCGTGCATCAAATAATCTACCGGGTGGTGTCGATTCGCGGTAAATGGCGTTAGCACAGATGCGGAGTGGTGCACTTTGTGAAATGACCACAACCAGGATATTTTGTGCTGACACATATGCATTAAGAAGAAACCGAAATCTATACAGCAGGTGTACACAAGGGTATAGATAACACGATCGAAAAAGTCCGGTGCCTCGGACGATACGGAGGGCTCCCAGAACAGATCAAGCACGTTATTCAGCACGACTGTGACGGAGTGGATCAAGCCGAACATCAAAGCAAATACCCCCGAATAAACAACGATCACCACTACCAGCCAGATCTTCAGATCCATCAATGCAGATGGATGCGTGTAGATATTCGATGGGAAAAGAAACCTCCAGAACGAGGTATTTTTGTTTCTTTCAGCGGAGGCGGTATACACAAAAAACGCTATCAGCAGATAGCACAGCATATAAAACCAGAAATGCCGGCTATGCGACATCATAAAAATTGAGTGAAGGGCATCACTGATCTCAGCCAGGAGACGCGCGGGTATATCTGTCAGCATAAATACTTAACTTTTCTAAAATCAGGAGCCTGAGCGTGTAGCCGGTGTTGTGGATACGCACCATCGCCGGAAGGCTTCCAGGATCATTTAAGACTCTGAGTTAGTTAATCTCAAACAGAAATAATCGATGAAAACGTATCGCCAGGACGCGTGTGAAACCGCAGAGGTTTTGCCGCTCAGTCTCTCAGAACCTTTCAAATAAAATGCTTAGCCACAATTGATTGGACAAAGCGCTCAACCTAGCAGGATATCTTCAAACAAAGCTCAGGACTGCGAAGATCGTTACGAATAGTGATAATTTGCTGCCCAGCCGCACCGGCAGGTTACTGTAAGGGACTACTTGATGTGGCGACGAATAAGCTCAGCGAGTTCTGTATTGCCATTTGTCAGCGCAATTTCCAGGGCATTCCTACCGGTATTATCCGTTATCGCGGGCATAATATCGGGCCTGTCCAGCAATAGCGCGGCACTGAACTGATCGCCTTTCAATGCTGCGATGTGCAATGCCGTTGAGCCATTTTCGTTGACCGCGTTAACCTGAGCATCTGCACGGCCGCCCAGAAACTGCACAACCGATTTATGCCGGTTATCAATAGCCCGCATCAACGGAGTCCATTGATACGCATCTGCCAGGGATGGATCTGCACCAAGCTCCACAAGAGTGCGTACTGATCCATCAAACCCTTTAGCAGCAGCAATCATTAACGCTGTCCAGCCATTGGTACTGCGCGCATCGAGAAACTGGCGGTCGTTTATCTCGGCATGAATGTACCTGATCATCGGCAACTGGTTACCCAGTGCCGCGTACATCAAAGAGGTACCACCAGTTTTAGAGCGATCTGTCAGCTTCAGCCCACGGTCTCGCAAAGCTTCCAGTAATTCGAGATCACCCAGTCTGGCAGCGGACATCAACGCCGATTTACCTTTTTCATTCGTATCTGCAATATCAGTATTGGGCATTAACCGGCGGATTGCAGCAGCATCGTCCCGATCTATTGCACGCTGCCAGGTAACCGGCTCCGACGCAGAGGCAACAGTGAAAATCAATCCGGTACTGAACTGCAAAAGCAACAGCCCGAAAATACAACCGATTTTGTCAGCGCAACGCATAATGAGAAACAACTTCGGCAAAAGCTGTTTGCGCACTGTATTTCCCTGCCAGCCGGATAACTGCATCGCGCTTAAAGGCTTCCGACCTCAATGCCAGAAATTCTTCCTGCCATGGCCTGGTCAGCGGCTGGCGTTGCTGGTGAATAACCTGATAGTTCTGATCAGCGAAAAACCACGTTAGAGAATCCTGCTCTCCAAGTAAACCAAGAACTTCGTAATGAGTTTCAGCCCCCCCCGGGGTCAGCAACACTTCGCCTACCAGCGGATCGTTTTCTTGCGTAAAAACCTGCAGCCGCAGCAATACTACCGTCGCATTAGCGTGTTCGATGAGGTCTGTTTCCATTCCGAGCGCAAAAGCTTCAGTGGATTCTTTCAGCAGCTTGATATCGTTTAGCGACTCCCGTCCGCCAAGCCGGAAGAAAAAGGCACTCTGCCAGCTACTGATATCAGCATCATCGAGCTGTACCGGCAGACAGGTAACAGTCGAGCCGCCGGAGCTCATCATTTCAATAACGGTTTCAGGAAACTTATCCAATGAAGGGATACTCGCAAATAGACAGCATCAGTTTACTACAGGCAAAAAAATAGCGGGCCTGGCCCGCTATTTTTAGATACCGTCGAAGACTACAGAGAGCGTTGCCTCACTGCATTGTGGCCTCTCGCATATCGATCGGGTTGACGTGGCACTTTGCCCTGACGCTGCAGCTTGTCGAACCAAAGGTTGTGGTGCTGTTCAGCCCACTCAGCCGTTACGTAACCAGTAGACATACCCTGCAGTGCGCCCTCAGTACCGGCAGTACCTATATAAATATGGCCGATAGCAATCGCCATCCAGATCAGCCCCGCAATGATATGAAACTGGTTGGCTTCGGCCATGTTGTTACGATCAAACGTCATTGGTACATATTCAGCCATTGACGGGAACGACGGCAGCACCAGTACAACACCAGAGACAACCACGACCAGACCGAAAGTACAGATTACCCAGAACCACACTTTTTCGCCGAAGTTCATCCGACCTGCGCTTGGATGCTTGTTGCCAACCAGACCGCCACCTGCCTTGATCCAGCCCCAGTCACCTTTTCCGGGAAAGTTAAACCAGATCCACATAACGATCATCAGCACGATACCCACACTCAGCACGGGCCCCATGATGTTATGCAGCTGTATGGCAAATTGCGACCAGGCTGCAAAGGCTGCCTTACCACCTTCGATCCCGCTGAGCAAAGGCAGCAGCACGGTCCTGCCGAGCAGCATGCTTAACCCGGTGATCGCAAGGCAGATAAACGACACTGCAGTTACCCAGTGTACCAGCCGCTCAAAACCCGACCAGCGCTTGACCAGAATACCGGATGGACGCTTCTCCAGTTTATTCTTACCGTGAATCAAGTGGTAGAGAGTCACCAACACCAACATACCCAACACGATCCATGGCAGATTCTTGAACACAGGCCCCTGACGGAAGTTCGTCCAGTCGGTACCGCCCTGATTGATTAGCACACCGGTCTCGGCACCCTGAACTGTACTGACGCCGTCAACACCGCCTTTAACCGCTCGCCAGTAGTTGGATCGCGGATTGCTGTCAGCCGGCTTTTCCTGAGCAACGGCAGAGCTGTCGAGTGCAGTAATGACAAATCCACCGAACGGCGCAACCAGCGACGCCAGCATGATCAAAGCAAAACTCCAGACTGCGATTTTCTTGCGACGCTTTACACGCGCCGGATCTGTTTTCTTTCGCATAGTTTCCTCACCAGATTATTATTGTCGAGCCTGAATCAGATCAAACCGGCTGCCGAGCTCGCCCGCACGTTCTGAAGATGGCACTGCAAGCAGTGGATCAGATGCCCCTTTGTACTCATAGCTGTCTGCATCAAAACTGGCTGGCTGATCAGAAGTGGACTGACAACCAGTTAACAATGCAACAGCAAACAAAGACGCCACCGTTACCGAGATACGACTATTCATGTAATCCCCCCCAAAGAGATACTTGTGTTCAAACAACAAGGGCGGCCACGAGGACCGCCCTGATTATTTAACGCTGACTTCACCCTACCCTTTGTAAGCTGTGTCCCAGCCCCAGGTAGACGATCTGCCG
>JAHDHK010000285.1:5999-7339 GCA_020631335.1 Chromatiales bacterium | reverse complement strand
TGCCTCGACAGTGCCCGGCTGTGTCGATTTTTGCAATACCACGCAATGATGACCACGCTCTTCCATTGCGCGCAGATAAATATGCGAGTCGCTCTCGTCGGTTACCTGCAGACCCAGTATCTCTGTATAGAATTTTTTGGAAGCAGCAAGATCGCTTACATTGAGATAGGCGTGCGACAGACGAATAGTATTAAAGTCAGGGTAGAGATTAGGCGCAGGTACTGGCATGAGGTTTCTCTTGTCGATCGCTGAATCGTTTACTGTACGCCGAGGCGTGAAATTTTGTGTTGCCCTGTCGCAAAGCCAATGTGCTTTTGCTCCATATAAAACTCGAACGACCAGTCTCCTCCGTCACGGCCGATTCCACTGGCTTTAACGCCACCGAACGGTGTGGGCAGATGGCGCACGTTTTCAGAGTTCACCCAGATCATGCCTGCCTCAAGTTTGTCGGTAAACCGCAGCGCACGGGTCAGATCGTTTGTCCATACATAACCGGTGAGACCGTAAAGCGTGTCATTGGCAATCTCAAGCGCCTCTTCTTCGGTGGAAAAAGGAATGGACGTTAATACCGGGCCGAAAATTTCCTCCTGCGCTATTCGCATCGCATTGTCAGCACCGGTAAACAGTGTTGGTTTGACAAAATATCCCTCATTACCGATTGCTTCGCCACCGACTGCTATTGTGGCCTTATCCTGCTTTGCGATATCGAAGTAGCCGGTGACTTTGTTGAAGTGCTCTTCGTTAATTAACGGTCCGACTTCAGTAGACGGATCAAGCGGATGTCCGACTTTGATATTTTTCACGCGTTCTACCAGCTTTGCTTCGAACTCCTCGCGAATGGAATCCTGAATCAACAATCGCGAAGACGATGTGCAGCGTTCACCGTTGATGGAGTAGATCATGAAAATGACAGCATCGAGCGCACGTTCGAGGTCGGCATCATCAAAAACAATGACCGGGTTTTTTCCGCCGAGCTCAAGATGATTACGCTTAAGAGTGTCGGCACCCTGCTTTGTGATCAGACTACCGGTACGGCTTTCACCCACAAACGCTATCGCTCTTATTTTCGGGTGTTCACACAGTGCTTTTCCAGCCACCTCACCGAATCCATTGACCGTGTTTAACACCCCGGCAGGCAGACCTGCTTCTTCTGCAATTTCGATTAACAGGCGTGCGGTCAGTGGCGACGACTCAGCGGGCTTGTGTACGACTGTGCAGCCGGCTGCAAGCGCCGGTGCGATCTTCCATGTGGACAGCATGAACGGCGTGTTCCACGGTGTTATCACACCCACAGGGCCAATCGGTACGCGACTGGTGATGTTCATCAGTGTAGGAGACTT
>JAHDHK010000285.1:0-5899 GCA_020631335.1 Chromatiales bacterium | reverse complement strand
TAGCGGCGGCATCAATGTCATCGGCATTGCCGTGGGCGACTTCGCAGATAACACTTTTATCTACCGGGGAAGTTGATTCAAAAACACCTGCACTGCCCGGCTTATCGACACCGGCGATACGATTCATCACACCCGTTGTTTTAAACCGTGCCAGATGTTCATTCAGTTTGTCGAGATTCTGCTCAAGTGTATTTGCCAATGCTCGTCCCCGGAGTGATTCTGAAATGTTGTCTTTTGCTTTGGTCGGCAGCTGAAAGCTATCGGGCAGTGTCAGGCCACGGTTGATTCGAGGACTGTCGTCAGCTGCCGGTTACCGTTCGTATCGTTGGCGTAATTATTATTTCACATGTTAATTAATGCATTGTTTGCTTGTCAAGAATGTGTACCGCTACGATCCCCGGTCAAAGTGTTAACATCACACCGTCGCGATGAAAATACCAGTTGAATGACAAAGAAGCTCCCCTCAACCGCCAGATCACTTCCAATAGCGTTGATCCGTGCCAGAGAGGGAGTCATGCCGCCTATACGCGAGATGCTTGCTGAAACCGGTATTACCGAACAGCAGTGGCGAGTGCTTCGTGTGCTGGCAGAATACGGGCCGCAGAACTCATCCACACTGGCCAGTCGTGCGTCATTGTTGTTTCCCAGCCTCACCCGAATTGCCCGGACGATGCAGCAAAAAGGGTTGATCACACTGGTGCGCGATAACCAGGACCGTCGTCGGCAGACCATTGCCATTACCGCACAGGGGCAGAGGATTATTGACGACAAAGTTGATCAGGCAGCCGCGATAGTTGACGCACTGAAGGCCAGGCTTGGCAGTAAAAAGTATGAAGAGTTACTGGACACACTGGCGCTGCTTGATCCGAATTATATCGAACCGGACGATTCATGATTATCGCAGCGGTTAGCCGTTGCTTTTTAGCGGAGTGTTTTGCAGTACGTCATCGAGGGTATCGAATAAAAGATCGGCGTTCTCCATAGAGAAGGGCATCGGCGGGCGGATTTTGAGCGTGTTTTTATAGCGTCCGAGTTTCGAGTGGATAATCCCTTTACTGCGCATGGCATTGATGACACGGTCGGTAAATTCACCAGCGGGCGTCTGTGTGTCGCGATCAAGCACCATTTCCGCACCGAACACCAGACCTGATCCGCGAACATCACCGATAAACTCGTATTGCTGCTGCAGCCGGGTTAAGCGTTGCAGCGCATAATCACCGACCTTTTTTGCGTGAGCCATAAGTTCACGCTCCTGTAACTCATCGAGTACAGCCAGTGCTGCTGCACAACTGACCGGATTGCCACCAAAAGTGTTGAAGTATCTAAAGCTGTTGCGAAAAGCTGCCATGGTATCGCTGGTGGTGACAGTCGCGCCGACCGGGTGTCCGTTAGCCATGGGTTTACCGAGCACCACAATATCGGGTATGACGCCCTGTTTTTCATAGGCCCAGAAGTGACTGCCGATACGTCCGAATCCCGATTGTACTTCGTCGCAGATCAGAAGCCCGCCGGCTTTACGCACAACCTCTGCCGTTTTCTGCAGCCATCCGTCACATTGCGTCGGAAAGCCCTCATTCAAAAAGAAAGGGCACACTACAAGCGCCGCAAAGCCATAGGGGGATGCGATCAGCCTCTCTATTTGTGCTTCTACATCAGCGGCAAACAGGCTGCCATCATCATCGATAATACGGTAACTGTCGGGTGCTTCAACGTGGCGGAAGTACTGATCAAGACCGAAACCGCCCTCGGGTCGATTACTTCGGCTTAGCTGACTGACCAGCGCGGTGTTGCCATGATACGTGGCATCAGTCGCAATAATGCCGCGTCTGCCAGTCACGGCTTCGGCCATTCGCAGTGCAATATCATTCGCTTCCGAACCGGTGCAGGTCATGATCGCTGTAGACAGACTCTGATGCATGGTTGCCGTTAAGCGCTCTACATACGTCAGTATGCCCTCATGCAGATAGCGGGTATGGGTATTCAGTGTGGATGCCTGACGGCAAATAGCATCGACCACTCTGGGATTGCAGTGACCGACATGCGGAACGTTGTTGTAACAGTCGAGATACTTATTGCCATCTGCATCCCACAACCATACACCCTCGCCTTTTACAATGTGCACCGGGTCGTTGTAGAACGTAGAAACATTCGGCCCCAGCAACCTTTGGCGACGAGCCATTAATTCCGCAGTGGTGGTCACACTAAGCTCACGGTTTGACTGGTGGAACGCTGTGCATACATGTGTTTATATTTACCGTGTGGCTAGCAAGCTGCTAAACGAACGGCAGGTAAAAGTCGCGCACTTCATCGACGCTTTTACCGCGCAGGCGACTGCATTCATCACGTTTAAAGTACAGCAGTGCATCGCAGTACAACTCACCCACCGCCTGCCGCAAAACTTTGTCTTTGTCGAGAGCCTGCAATGCTTTGTCAAGCGTAGACGGCACGTGGCGTGTGGCGCGTACCCTTTCTATACCATCGAGATCTTCTGCCGGTGGTACAGGTGATTTATCTAACACTCCCAGTCTGGCTGCCTGTAAAACCGCTGTGACCGCCTGATAGGGGTTGCAGGCACAGTCTGCCATACGGTGTTCCAGTCTGGCGCTTTTGGCCGACCGCGTTGCGCTGCGAATGCTCACCATTCGATGATCCTCAGCCCAGTTCGCCCAGTAACCGGCCATGCTGCCGGCGTCGAGTCTGTCATAGCTGTTAAGCGTGGTGGCCAGCAACCCGGCCAGTGATTCATGGTGCGCAAGTAAACCGGCAATACAGTGTTCAGCAATGTCCGACAATTTACCATGCGGCGCAATAATGTTTTCATTGTCGCTGTTGGTCAGGCTGAAATTAATGTGTAATCCGGAACCGCCTCTGTCGGGTATCGGTTTCGGTAAAAAGCTCAGGCACAGGCCTTTCCTGAAAGCGATTTCCCTCGCCATTGATCGCAATAAAAAAGCATCGTCACACGCTTTGACGGCATCGGTAAACTGCAGGGTGAATTCAAACTGCCCGTTGTCGTACTCTCCGTTCATACTTTCTATTGGAATGCCCGCTTTCTGCGCAGCCTCCCAGATATCATCGGTTAAGCCCCGTGGATCGTTTTCGGGGCCGGTGCCATAGACAAACGCGCCAGGGGTGTCGTACGGGCGCCAGATACCATCACTGTCGCGCTGAAAAACATAGGCTTCGGTTTCCAGCCCTACCATCGGTGTATAGCCGAGCGCCTGCCATTCACTGACGCAGCGTTTCAGTTGAGTGCGCGCACAAAGTCCAAACGGCTGATCATCGGCATACAGGTCACCCAGGGCGATATTGGTGTTTGTCTGCCATGACTCACGAGGTTCGGCGTCGAGTACAAGCTCCATGTCGGGCAGCCCTTCATGGAAGCCTGCACCCGGCATTTTCAGCAACTCCCGATCATACGATACCGCAAACACACTGCGGGCAAATCCCACTGAGCCATTCACCGCAACTTCTGCAGGCACATACTTGCCTCGCGGCAGGTTCAACATGTCGCAGAACATCACACGTGTACGGTGGGGCATCGTCATAGTTTGTGCGTGTGTCGGTGAGTTTTCAGAGGCAACAACTTTTAAGGGACAACGCAGGATAGCCACCGCATCGCAGCAGCCATCCTGCAATTACCCGGGTACTCGTTGTTACTGAACCATGTCTATCAGCTCGCCGAGTTTTTCGCGGTCAGCTTCAATACGTGCCTGTGAAGCAGCCATATCCTGCCAGTAAACACGGGCACCGGTTTCTGTCATCAGTTGCTGAGCCTCGTCACCAGCCATCGTTTTTGACGCGATATCTGTGAGGACATCGATCACTTCCTGCGGGGTGCCTTTCTTGACGAACAAGCCGTTCCACAATTCCAGATTATTAACTCCCGCCTGCTCTGCAATAGTCTTTACACCATCGAGCTTGCCAATAGGCTCTTCACCGATGTTACCGAGAATTTTGATATCACCAAGGCAGGGTTCGATCAGCGCCAGCGTGGTGTTGATCACGTCAGCATCGCCGGATGAAAGCGTATTGCAGTCGAGCATATCGAATGCCGCATCGTCAGCGAACTCGAATCCCAGTTTACTGGCCGCAGCCATCGAGACGCGGGTAGGCGCCAGTCCGGCACCGAAATGCCCCAGTACTACATCGTTGTCTTTGGCGTATGCTGCAAGCCCGGCCATATCCGAGTAAGGCGCATCAGCACCGGCCGCCAGTACAAACGGATAGGTTAAGAAAATACCCACTGGTGTGAAGCTGTCTTTTTCAATACCGATATCGATGTTCGGCCCGACCACAGGTACGCCGATCACGAAAGATCCCACCATGGAGCCATCGGCCGGGCCATTGAGCACTTCCAGCGCGCCGGGGAAAGGACCATCACCACCACCTGGCTTGTTGACGACGGAGGCGGCAGCACCGGTGGCCTTTTCAAATTCGGCCGCAATCATACGGGTTAACACGTCTTCAAAATCACCCGGTGGCCACGGCACAACAAACTGTACCGGGCCGCTGGGGTATTCAGCTGCCGCCGGGCTCAGTGCAGCCACCGCTGTTGCCACAGATAACAACGCAACCTGTGCGAGTTTCTTCATTGTTTATCTCCAGTTGGATTAGTCATAGTTAGTCGTAGTTGAGCCGCCTCTTAACGACGACACGGTGATGAAACCAATGACCAGCAGTATCACCACAAACAGGGTTCCCGACACCGGACGGTTAATCAGATCAACCGCCGATTTGATTTGTCCGGCACCTGCTGCCAGACGTTCGATAATAATTGAACCGAGTACCAGCCCGAGCACCACAGGCACCAGTGGCCAGTTCAGACGCCGGAAAATGTAACCGATATAGCCGAAGATCACCGCAAATACGCAATCCGTCAGGCTGTTGCGAATAGAGTACACGCCAACGAATGCCAGAATCATAATGAATGCGCCAAGAAATCGATTGGGTATGTGCACCAAACAGGCAATGAAGCGGGTCGATACCAGCAGAGTCGCCAGTACAATAACATTGATAATCAGCAGTGCGATAAACAGACTGAACAGAAAATCGGGGTTGTTTTCGAAGACATCCGGTCCGGGCTTTATGCCTGCATCAAAGAACACCACCATCATCATTGCTGTGAGCGCTTCACCGGGTACACCGAGCGCCAGTAATGGAATCATTGCCGCTGCCGGCACGGCATTGTTGGCGGTTTCCGAAGCAATCAGCCCCTGTGGTGAGCCGTGACCGAAGCGTGCCGGCTCTTTAGAGATGGCTCTGGCTGTGGAGTAACTGAAAAACTGAGCAACGAATTCACCGACTCCGGGGATGATACCCATCATGGTGCCGTACATCGCCGATAAGGTGGTGATCAGTTTGTTTTTAAACAGCGTCGAAAACCCGCGCAGTAAACCACCGGTGACTCTGGCTTCGGGTGGGTCATCATCTTTACCCACCATCAGGTTGAGTGCCTGACTCAACGCAAAAATACCGATGATAACGACTATCAGGTTGAAGCCGGAGTACAGATATTCGATACCAAAAGTGTAACGATCAATGTTGCGGGTGGTCTGGCGGCCCACCATTGCAATCAAAAATCCAAAGCCGAATAACATCGCGGCGATGCCCATCGATTGCCGGTGTGCGGCGATTAAAAGCACCGCGCCGAGAATGGCCGCCATCATGATATCGCGCTGTCCGAACAGAGCACCCAGGTCCTGCAGGTAGGGGCCGAATACAAACAGTGCGCACAAGGCGGCCAGAATAGAAAACAAACCGCCGAAGAAAGATGCTGAATACGCCAGTGACAGGGCTTCGGCAGCCTTGCCGCGCCGCGTTAACGCGTAGCCATCGTAAGTGGTCAGTGCATTGACCGGTGTGCCGGGGGTGTTGATGAGGATGGCGGGTATCGCAC
>JAHDHK010000015.1:4690-39219 GCA_020631335.1 Chromatiales bacterium | reverse complement strand
GCTGGAATTGACCGGGCACACCATTTAAATCAGCAATTCCCGGTGCAGGGTGTTCGCTCAGCAGACAACTCAAAGGCTTTGATAGTAGTCCATCAGAATCTTCGCTACTTCAGGCCGTGAGAACTCTTCCGGCGGTGCTATCCCGTTACCCAGCATTTCCCTGACAGCAGTCCCGGATAACAACACAAAGTCATCCTTAGTATGATCCGGTGCTTCTCGCATCATGACTACTTTATCCAGCTTCTTGGAATAGGCAGTATGATCTGCCATGAACATCTCGATCTTCAATGCGTCAGCAGGGATTTTTTCAAAAATCTCCTGCGCTTCAAACGGCTCGTAATAGTCACCGACACCGGCGTGGTCTCTGCCGATGATAAAATGCGTCGCTCCCATGTTCTGACGGAACACCGCATGCAGCAACGCTTCACGCGGACCGGCATAAAGCATGTCAAAGCCGTAGCCTGTCACCAGCGCTGAGTTAGCCGGAAAGTATAGCTCTATCATTTTACGGATTGAGGCATCCCTGACAGGTGCTGGAATATCCCCGGGCTTGAGCTTACCCAGCAACATATGAATTACCAGGCCATCGGCACCCAGTCTTTCCATCGCCATTCGACACAACTCTTCATGCGCCCTGTGCATCGGATTGCGGGTCTGGAAGGCCACCACTTTTCCCCAGCCGTTCTGCGCAATTTCCTGCCGAATCTGAGTTGCTGTGCGAAAGGTATCCGGAAACTCCGTTTCAAAGTAACTGTAGTTAAGCACCTGTACAGAGCCCGAAACTACCATGTTGCCCTGCGCTAAAAACTCCGCCACTCCGGGGTGCTCCCGATCGGCCGTGCCATAAACCTGCAGGGCAATCGACTCGAGCTCAGACGCCTCCAGCTTTTCTATCGCGTCGATCTGCTGCACAGCCAGTACCGGATGTCCCTCTACATTAGGATCTTTCAACGCAATTTGATCACCGGCGTTAAGATCCTTTACCAACTCAGCGTCCAACAAGTTAAGTACCGGTGTCGGCCAGAACAAACCACTGGATGTTGTCATCGAATCTGCGACGGACAGCGCATCGGCTTTGTTCATGTAACCACTCAGTGGTGTGAAATACCCCCCACCGAGCATCACCGCGTTAGCTGCCGTCGCGGAACTGACCAGTACAGAAGGCATTGAGTTTACCTGCGAAACCAGCTTTGCACGTTGCTGCTCATCGGCGACAAACAATGGCTTCAGCGCATCAGCACCATGGGGAGAAATTGTGTCAGTCATTCGGGTACCGTTAGCCCGGCTCACCGGGTGCAAGGAAGGATTATCAGAACCTACGGAAAAACCCGCCGGCTTTCAATATTCTATTAGTGATACTGCGCGTTACCAGAGACGGTTTATACCACCAACCACCCCCGGTTGCGTCACCGAATACGCACAACGATAAGAGGCATTAGCTCAGCTGACACGACCAATCCCGTTAGTTGCAAAAACTAATACGTGTTCGTTAAATCGTTTTGATAAGGGACGATATTTTCCGGCCATACGGCCTAAAACAAATGCGCCTTCGCCGGATCAAACGAAAATGACACTTCCTGCCCGTTGGCAATATCGAGGCTGTCCGGTGTGGCAAGCCTGAATGAAGTTCCGCCACTGGTCACAAGTTCCACAACCGTCTCGGTCCCCAGACGCTCAACCAGTGCCACCTCACCAGCCAGTTGCCCGGCCGGGTCAAGCAACATGTGCTGAGGACGAATACCAAGCCTCACCGATTCGCCCTCGGCTTTACCCTGACTCACAAGTCGCACCCCGGCTACGCTAAGACCTTCACCTTCAAACTGACCTGCATTGGTGCCGGCTCCGGCCGTAAGCACTCCATCGAAAAAATTCATTTTCGGAGAACCGAGAAATCCGGCAACAAATTCATTCGCAGGAAAATTAAACAACTCCATCGGTGATCCGACCTGCATTACCTCACCATCTTTCAACACCACAATTTTATCGGCCAGTGTCATCGCCTCGACCTGATCATGTGTTACATAGATGGTGGTGGCACCAAGCTGATTGTGCAGCTTGGCTATTTCTACACGAGTGTCATGTCGCAAAGCCGCATCCAGGTTGGATAATGGCTCATCGAACAAGAACACATCCGGATTGCGTACGATCGCGCGACCAATCGCAACACGTTGTCTCTGGCCGCCGGATAACGCCGCCGGGCGACGATCAAGCAGATGCTCCATCTGTAGAATTTTGGCAGCTGCCTCTACCCGCTGACGAATCTCGGCTTTCGTGAATCCCTGCAGATCCAGTGAAAAGGCCATGTTATGGAACACGGTCATATGCGGGTATAACGCGTAAGACTGGAACACCATGGCAATGCCGCGTTTCGATGGTGGCAAATCCATCACCGGCCGGTCGGCAATATAAATTTCACCGCTGGACAAATGCTCAAGCCCTGCAATCAGTCGTAGTAGGGTTGATTTTCCACACCCCGACGGCCCCACAAAGACGACAAACTCACCGTCGTCAATTTGCAGGTCTACCTCACGGATGACATCAACTTTGCCAAACGACTTGTTCACTCCTTTGAGTGCAACCTGAGCCATTTATATTTCCTCGAAGGCGGCTGTTAGCGATTCAAAGTCAAAGCGACAACGCAGTGTCTGATGCGCCGATAGTCGATCAAACACAATCTCTCTTTCACCACCGGTTATTTCACTTATCGTATTAGCGTTCATGATTGCGGGTTGCTCTTTGCGCCACTTCAGAAACGCAGCAAACTCGTTGTATATAGAGTCGGCGCGCTCCGCCTCATCGAGCGCTGCGCGCTTCAGATGGCGTTGATCAACAGGCAGCCAGGTGCTGTTGGCCCTGGAAAAACCACCGTTGGAAATATCGCCTCGCCACACCATGGGTGTGCGACAAGTATCGCGGCCCAGAAACACCGGCGCAAACTCTACCCCCCAGGGGTCCTGCATCAGCTCAACCGGTATATCACGCACATCCTGCAGCGCAAGCTCTTCACCCTGATATATACAGGCAGAGCCGATTAAACAGGTTTCTAGTTTTAACAACAACAACTGCAGTGCCTGTTGCTGATGCTCCTGCAGGCCAAGCACCGCCAGCTGCCTGGTAGCACTGCGCGGTACATCGTGATTGGAAAACGCAAAACTCAGCCTGCCGGTACTATTGAATGCCTCAATGGCTTTTGTAATAGCGGCCTTCAGACCGTCAACATCCAGACCGTCCCACTGCAGCAGATTAAAGTTGTAAGTGGCATGCAGGCGCCCGGGCGCGGTGAAGGTCTGGCTTGCTTTTATCGGATCGTCACCGTGCAGCTCTCCCATCAAATACCGATCAGCATACTGATCCGCCACCGCTCGAAAAGACTCACTAAACACCTGGATGGCCGGCTGATTCAATTGCGCACTGTCGTGTAGCTGACGAAAAAAAGGCTGTTGTTGCTGCGGCAACGGACCGGGAACAAAGTCCGGATTAGCAAGATTATTTTTATACGGTGCTGTGTCTGCGTTAATGGTATGTACCGCATCGAGCCTGAACCCGTCCACTCCTCGATCAAACCAGAATCGAGCAACGTCCATCAACGCTTCAATCACCGCAGGATTCGCATGATTGAGATTCGGCTGACTGCTTAAAAAGTTGTGCAGATAATACTGCTGGCGTCTCGGCTCCCATGTCCATGCCGGTCCACCGAAAAAAGACAGCCAGTTAGTCGGCGGACTGCCATCAGGCTGCGGCTCCACCCAGTGAAACCAGTCAGCCTTTTCGTTATCACGCGACTGACGACTCTCAACGAACCACTCATGCTGATCAGAACAGTGAGCAGGCACAATATCCACCATGACTTTCAAGCCGAGATCATGGGCCTTCGCAAGCAATGCATCAAAGTCTTCAAGCGTTCCATACTCGGGATTCACATCGCAGTAATCTGCAACGTCATAACCGAAATCTTTTTGCGGGCTTTTGAAAAACGGGCTTATCCAGATTGCATCAACACCGAGACCGGCAATGTATTCAAGTCGCGAAGTGATACCCGGCAAATCACCGATACCATCATCATTTGAGTCCTGATAGGAACGCGGATAAATCTGATAAATGACCGCTGTTTCCCACCACTTCAGTGGATCATCACTCATAAACTTAACCGCCTTTGACCGAGCCGGCCAAAAGCCCGCGAATGAAATAGCGCTGCATCGACAGGAACACGATCACCGGCACAATCATCGAGATAACCGCCGATGCGTTTAGCAAATGAAGCTGATCTTTAAAAGTACCCAGCTGCTTTTGCAACCGGATCGGAAAAACCAGATCAGCGGAATCCGCAGGTCCGATATACAACGCGACAATCAGATCATTCCATACCCACAGAAATTGAAAAATACTAAAAGAAGCGAGGGCCGGCACCGAAAGCGGAATTATCAAACGGGTAAAAATCTGCAGATGATTTGCGCCGTCTATCCGTGCACTTTCAAGTAACTCTTTCGGCAATCCGACGATGTAGTTGCGCAACAGATAGATTGCCAGCGGCAGTCCGAAAGCCGTATGTGTTACCCAGAGTGACGCAAAGGTTTTAGAGGCAACCTGGCAGGTTTTAGTCACCTCACAATCGGTCATCCAGGCATTCAGAGATGTGGCCCATGATGCAATTCCACTGAAGCCCTGCAACACCGGCAGAAACGCCAGCTGTGTCGGCACCACCATCAACGATACCACTATCACAAATAGCCAGTCCCGCCCGGGGAAGCTCATCCACGCAAACGCATACGCAGCAAAAGCGGCAATGGTTATCGGGATAATCGTCGCCGGTATTGTCACAATGAACGAAGAGATCAACGCATTGGGGACGTTCTTGTTTTCAAACAGCACTTCAATGTATGCATCCGTGCCGAACACCGGATTCTGGTTTATAAACGCATCAAGATTTTTCGGTTTCGGCGCAGCTGCCTCCGGAAAGGTCCAGGTGAAGTCTCCGTTAGACTGAAACACAAACTCACCACCGCGCACATCCATTACTTCACCTGCAAAGATCAGTTGTTTGATCAGCTTGGTTTTACCTTCTTTGTCAGGGTCCGGTACACGCCCTTTAAACAATATCGACTGAACATCACCCGAGACTTTAAACGTTTCACGCTCTTTATTGAGGCGCTCAAAAATATTTCCGCTCATCGTGACAAACGGCTCAATCCCCCCTTTGTCGTGCGTACCAAACCGGTGACCGAGCTCGGTAGGTGTAAACGCAGTCCAGAAACCGGACGTTTTAGAGGCAGTTTCCGAGCGCAGTGAGGTGGTGACCAGCGCGATAAACGGCAGTACCCAGATCACAACAATCAGCAGCAGGACAACGTGTTTCAGTGTGCGTGACATATCAGTGTCCCAACTCTTTCTGTTCACGCCTGATACGACGGGCGTTGTAGATCATATTAGGGATGACCGTCACCATCAGCATAACGGCAATCGCAGCAAACAGATTCTCAACGTTATCTCCCCCTACCGACCAGTTGTTGCGGGCGTTTTCCATCATCGTGGCAAGCAGCAGTTTGTCATCATCGTTGGCCGATAGCGCATAGGGAATATCGAACATTTTCAACACGAGTATCACAAGCGTCGTCCACACCACCACTACGGTGGAGTAGATCTGCGGCAGTTTAATGCGAAAAAACATCTGGAAAGGATTAGCACCATCTATTTTGGCCGCTTCAATAGTGTCTTCAGGGACACCGCGAAGCGCTGCAGAAAAAATGACCATCGCAAAACCGGTCTGTACCCACACCAGAATCCACATTAAAAAGAAATTACCCCAGAACTTCAGACTGTACAGTGGTTCGTTATAGGCCGCTGTATGGCCAAGCAGCGCCTTCAATAAACCGATCTGGTAGGAAGGAGTGAGCCCGTTAATTGCCTCCTGCGGTTGAATACCACCACCGGCAAATATGTTGCGCCATATCACTGCCGCTCCGACAAATGAGATAGCCATCGGCACGAAGATCAGGGTCTTTGCAACGATTCCCCAGCGCACCGAGTCGGCCAGCACAGCGATCAGCAGCCCCAGAGAGATACACACTGTCGGCACCAGCACCAGCCACATCAAGCTATTGCGCATGGCGTATCTAAACTGCACATACCCGAGCGCGGACTGATCCCAGAGGAACGCATAGTTTCGGACTGTTCGAGTACCGTCTGCCTCCTGAAAAGACAAACTCAGCGTCGAGAAAGCAGGAATAAAAAGAAACAGCAGCAATAACACCAGCGCCGGACCGACAAAAATCCACGGCTGAATGGCCTCAATGATGTATGACTCCCGACCCCACGAACCTTTGGAAGAGACTCGCGCGAGCCCCTGGTTCAGCCAGTTGGTCAGCCAGAAATATAAAAACGACAGACCGACTGCAATAAAAATAGAGCGAATGGCAAAACCAATTTTGGCAAATCGCTCCTGCGTATCGAAAGTCGAAAATGACCAGTCATAGGTTTCATGCAGCCAGTTGCCGAACTGCACCATCATGCCGTCCAGCGGCGATGTCGCTACGTAAGCCACCACCCCCGTTATCGGGAGTACAAATATAATGGTGAGCGCGATGGCCAGACCATTACTGGCAATGATTGGCCTGATTGAACCCATATCAATATCCATAGTGGACCGGGGTATGCGTCGTAGAGTCTCAATAGACCCCGTCGCAGGCACCGCCGGCATCAAGTAATGGGTAAGGCATGCCTGTCATGGGCACCCATTCAAAACAGCAAGGGCTCTTGCACTGGCAAGAGCCCTGTACTGCGGACTACTACACGATGTTAAAGGTGACTTTACGGCCCCCTTTAACAGTCAGATTACTTAATGGCGTCCCACGCTGCCTGTATGTTGTCAGCAGTGGTTTTAGCATCCTGACCATTGGCAAATGCTGTCATCTCTGACCAGAACGCACCCGCACCGATTGCACCTGGCATCAGATCGGAAGCATCAAAGCGGAAAGTCGTTGCATTAGAGAGAATTTCACCCTGCTTACGCAGCGCAGGAGTTGCATAAGCGTTGAGATCAGCTCCTTTGTGAGCGGTCAGGAATGTTCCCTGAGACATCCAGGCTTCGTGCGCAGAGGCTTCTTTCATGAACTCAAAGAAAGCACGGGTTGCAGGGCTGTCTTTAGTCATGGTCCAAAGCGTACCTGCACCCAGAACCGGGTTGCCGAGATCTGCAGCTTCGTAAGGAGGGAAGTAGAAGAAGTCCGCTTCGCCGTTGGCCACTTCTTCGCCTTTGTTTGGGAAGAAAGCAGGAATGAACGATGCCTGACGATGCATCATGCATGACGCAGGGCTTGAGAACAGACCCTTTGGCGCATCTCCGAAGAAGGTGGTTGCTACTGAAGATGCACCACCGGCAACGTAGTCGTCATTGCGCGAGAACTGCCCGTACACTTCCATAGCGTTCAGCACTTCTGGGCTGTTGAACGGCAGGTCGTTGGATACCCAGCGATCATAGTTCTCAGGTGTGGTCGTTCTGAGCATCAGATCTTCCATCCAGTCAGTCGCTGTCCAGCCCGTTGCGTTACCGGACTCTACACCGATGCACCAGGGCGTATTGCCGTCTTCCACCATTTGATCGGACAGAGCGATCAGCCCTTCCATGGTAGAGGGTATTTCATAACCGTTGTCTTCAAACTGCTCAGGTGAATACCAGACCAGCGACTTCAGATCCATTTTGTAGGCAAAGCCATAAAAGTCTTCTTTGCCATCTGCATCGGCGTAAGTGCCCAATGCTACCCATGAAGGACCGGCACCATAGTTTTCAGCCATCCAGTCAGCAGATTCCTGCCCTAATGGCACCAGATGCCCCTCTTTTGCCATATCGCCGGCCAGGCCGGGCTGTGGAAAAATAGCGATATTCGGCGCGTTGTTCGATCGCAAATCTGCCACGATCAGCGCGGCAAAATCACGGGAACCAGAATATTTGACGACAGCACCGGTTGCTTTTTCAAAGCAGCTGACCGTATTGGTGAGCATTTCCTCGTCTTTGCCCTCCATTGAACCCATGATGGTGATCACTTCACCTTCAAAGCTGCCAAGGTCGCCAAGTGCAGAGGGGGTTTCACAAACATCGGCGAGCGACGGGCCCGCGAACAGGGCTGCAGCAGCGAACAGGCTGGCTGCTGATCCTAGGTTGAGTTTCATTATGCTGTCTCCGGAGCGTGAATGGGCGCCAAAGCGCCTTGGAAGGGGGAGTATTCACCACCCACAGACACCTGTCAACGCCAGCAATAGCAAACTAGAGTATGCGTCGCTAATGGTATTTTTCTGTTGGCACAGTCACCGGCACAGATTAAGCTAATTAACCAAAGCGCTTTAAATTGTTGCTTGCCTCTAATGAACCTCAAACAGCTTTCACAGCAACTCGGACTGTCGCAAACCACAGTCAGCCGGGCGTTAAACAACTACCCTGAAGTTAGCGAGCAAACACGCGAGCGCGTAAAAAGCGCGGCCATCAAGTTCAATTACCGACCGAATGCCCGGGCAACCGGACTCGCCACCGGACGTGCGCGGGCGATCGGTCATGTTATCCCGATGAACTCAACCGAAGTGCTCAACCCGATCTTTGCAGAGTTTATTGCAGGTGCCAGCAGAACGTACTCGAAACATGGCTATGAGCTGTTACTGACCATGGCTGCCACCGGCACCGAAGACTCAGTCTACCGGCAAATTGCATCACGACAATCCGTCGACGGCATCATTGTTCACGGGCCACGCATAGATGACCCGCGGATCAGCCTGTTACAGGAATTGCGGCTACCCTTTGTTATCCACGGTCGCGACACCGCCAATACCAGTGAATATGCATGGATAGATATCAATAACCGCAGAGCTTTTTTTCAGGCCACCAAACTACTCACTGATTTAGGTCACCGGGATATCGCGCTGATCAATGGCGAGGAAACCATGACCTTCGCTTCACGTCGACGCATCGGTTACGAAGATGCATTGCAACTGGCCAATATTCCACTGAATCGTCAACTACTGTTTGAGGGCGATCTGACAGAAGAAAACGGTTATCTGGCCGCTTCGGCACTCCTTGGTCTCACAAAGTATCCCACTGCTTTTCTGGTGTCATCCTACATGGGGGCACTCGGCGTTAGAAGAGCAATACACAGTGCCGGTCTGAACATGGGCAGCGACATATCAGTCATCATTCACGATGACGAATTGTCCTACTTTCACAATAGCGGTGACATACCGCAGTTCACTGCCACTCGCTCTTCCGTCAGAGAGGCAGGCACACTGGCAGCCGAAATGCTGCTTGCCATCATCGACAACCCGTCCGCACCACTGCCTAACCGCTTGCTCGAAGCTAATCTGATTATCGGTGAATCTACCGGCCCGAAGAAGCGTTAATGCGCAAGACAACTGCCGGATTAACCAACGGTTAACCACAAAGCCCGTCTGTTGATACACTGTGCCTGCAGGCGGATTAACACGGTGTACCTGCAATCAATACCCCTCACCAGCCGGGAGCAGCTAATGACACTGGAGCAAAAATGGGAAGACGCGTTCAGGCAGCTCCCACTGGTAGCGATACTACGCGGCATTACCCCGCAGGAATGTCTAAGTGTTGCAGAACAACTTGTGGAGGCCGGATTCACACTGATCGAGGTACCACTGAATTCCCCCGGACCGTTCGAGTCAATCGAGAAACTGCGTCGTGCTTTTGGTGACAGGGCCGTTATCGGTGCCGGCACGGTACTCACTGGCCAGCAAACGAAAGATGTCATCAACGCCGGCGGAGAGCTTATTATCGCACCCAACTTTTCAACCGGGGTAGCTGCCGTTTGCAACGACCAAAGCGTTATCTACTGCCCCGGCATTGCCACACCTACAGAAGCATTTAATGCACTGGAAGCCGGCGCATCAGCACTCAAGGTGTTTCCAGCTGAATTGATAACCCCTCAGGCTGTTAAAGCAATGCGCGCTGTACTCCCGCCACGCACGACTTTGTTACCTGTCGGAGGAATAAACCCGGACAACATGTCAGACTACCTGGCCGCCGGTGCAAACGGATTCGGTATCGGATCCGCTCTGTACAAGCCCGGTTTGTCTGAAGAGCAAATCACCCTCAATACAAATACATTTATTACTGCATATCAAAATCACCTCACCGGGTGATAACCTTTTTTTTCACACCTCAATCAGTCAATTCACCAACTATTTTATTAACCAGCTCAACCTGCCGCGACAATGACTCCTCTTTAACCGGGCCATACCCCCGGATGTTCATTGGCTCTGTTAGCACACGCAGCCACTGTTCTCTTGCACTTTCGGCGTATTGACTTCCACACAAACTCAAAATTTTGCGGTACCACTGAATCAACTGCCTTTCACTTCTTCTTTCACTGCTGTAGCCGAACATATCTAATGCGGTACCGCGCACCCACCGAAGTGCGGCCAGTGCTTTGAAAACAACGAAAATCCACTGGCCGAACTGTCTTTTTAACGGCCGCCCTCGCCCGTCTTTGGCTAAAGAGAACACCGGGGGCGCAAGATGATAGTTGAGCTGATACCCTTCATCAAAGTGCTGATCGAGCTTGCGCGAAAATTCTTTCGATGTATGAAGGCGGGCTACTTCGTACTCATCTTTGTATGCCATTAGTTTAAACAGGCTTTTTGCCGCTGACTCAACCAGCGCATCATCATTCACCGAGCGGCGAAAATCATCGATCGCCGATTTAAAACCGGCTGCGTAACGTTTACTCTGATAATCCACCAGATATTCGTACCGACGCTGTATTATTGCATCGAGACTGTCATCGGTCGTTATAGTACTGGCAGCTCCCCAGTCGGGGAATTCGCGCAAGGTACACCCAAGCTCAAAAGCCATTCTGTTCTGTTCAGTCTTTACACCATTCAGTTCAATCGCCCGGTAAATTGCAGCTTTACCGATTGGCACCAAACCACCCTGCCACGCAAAACCCAGCATCAGCATATTGGCGTAGACGACATCACCAAGAAACTTTTCTGATAGCTGATTAGCATCAATTGAAGGAATATTTTTCACTCCGGCGGCCAGTTCGATCCGGTGCTTCCTTTGGTCGACATGCAAGTCGCTATCCGGGTGCTGCACAATATCCCCGGTAGGCATAACCGCCATATTAAGCACAGCTTTCATTCCATGCTGATAACACCTTGATGCTTTAGCTGAAGAGGAAACCACAATGTCGCAACCGATAAGTGCATTGGCAGAGTGTTCATCTATGCGCACCTGATTTAATTTGTCCGGCGCAGAAGCCAGGCGTACGTAGCTCAGCACCGGCCCGAATTTCTGCGCAAAGCCGGTAAAGTCGAGCACAGAAGTTCCTTTGCCTTCCAGATGGGCCGCCATCGACAGTATTGCCGAAACCGTTATGACTCCGGTACCACCAACACCGGCAACCAGAAGATCATAGGGTTCTGTCAGCTCCGGTAGCAGTGGCTCGGGTAAAGGCGGCAGGTTCAGTCCCGCTGCCTTTGCAGCCGGTTTTTTTAATTTACCGGTCACAGTCACAAAACTCGGGCAAAAACCATTCAAACAGGAATAGTCCTTGTTACATGCCGATTGATTGATCCGCCGTTTTTTACCGAACTCTGTGTCCACAGGCTCAACACTTAAACAGTTCGATTCAACAGAGCAGTCACCGCATCCCTCACACACCAGCTCATTGATCATCACGATCTTATCGGGTGTTGGTGCCAGACCGCGCTTTCTTTTACGCCGCAGTTCTGTTGCACAGGGTTGTTCATAAATCAGTACGCTGACACCCTTCACCGCTCTGAGCCGACGCTGCACCTGATCAAGCTCACTGCGAGGGTAGACCGATACGCCCTGCGGAAAGTCTGCAGCCTGATACTTACCAGGCTCACTGGACACCACAACAATCACATCAACGCCTTCCGCACGAACTGATTGTGCAATAGCAACGACACTTACCGGCCCGTCAACCGGTTGTCCACCGGTCATAGCCACCGCATCATTAAATAGAATTTTATAAGTCATGCTGACGCCACTGGCGACTGCCTGACGAATTGCCATCGACCCGGAGTGATACCAGGTCCCTTCCCCGAGGTTCTGAAAAATGTGCGAACCATCAGTAAACTTTGAAGAGGCGGCCCAGTTAACGCCCTCTCCCCCCATCTGGATGAGTGAAGTCGTCTCACGATTCATCCAGCTCGCCATAAAATGACACCCGATACCCGCCAGCGCCTGTGACCCTTCAGGGACTTTAGTTGATGTGTTATGCGGACACCCGGAACAAAAATAGGGGGTACGCGTCGCACCGGCAATCTCAATCACTGCCTGTTGTCCGCCTGCTATATGCCCGGCTCTGCGCAAAAAACCCTGTCCCGGAAACAGCTTTTCCAAACGCTGCGCAATAACAGGTACAAGCAGCCTCGGCCCCAGTTCACCGGTCCAAGGCACCAGCGGCTGACCGGTCTCATCCCGCTTGCCGACCATCAGATCTGGCTTGTCACCCGGCCAGTCATAGAAATACTCTTTAAACTGACTTTCTATGATGCCGCGTTTCTCTTCGACAACCAGCACCTCGCGCTTGCCTCGAACAAAGCGAAGCGCATCGGCTCTGGCAAGCGGCCACACCATACCTACTTTGTATATATCAATTCCTAGTTCACAACAGCGTTTGTTATCAACACCAAGCAGGCGCAAGGCTTCCATCGTATCCAAATGCGCCTTACCGGTGGTGACGATACCAAATGAAGCATCATCATTCGCATAGATACTGCGATCTATCGGGTTGGCTTCAGCAAACGCCATCACCGCGTTTATTTTATGCTCCATACGCGCTTCAATTTGAGGCCCCGGCAGATCGGGCCACCGATAGTGAACACCATCAGCGGGAAATCTAAAATCGACAGAATTAAAACGCCTGTCCTGCTGCAAATAAAAAGAACTGGAGGATTCCACTGTCTCGGAGATTGCCTTAAACCCAACCCACATACCGCTGAATCGCGATAACGCATAACCATACTCTCCGTACTGCAGATACTCAGACACATCAGCCGGGTTAAGCGTTGGCATAAACCAGGTCATAAAAGCCACATCAGACTGATGAGGCATGGATGAAGAAACACAACCATGATCATCACCAGCAACCACCAGCACACCACCACGTGATGATGACCCGTAGGCGTTACCGTGACGCAGTGCATCTCCGGACCGGTCAACGCCCGGCCCTTTTCCATACCAAAGACCAAACACACCATCGAACCGCTTTTGACGGTTACTCTCAACCTGTTGTGACCCGAGCATGGCGGTGGCGGCAAGGTCTTCATTGACTGCCGGCAGAAATTCGATATTTGCGTTGTGTATACGAGACTCTTCCCGCCACAGCTCCAGATCAACACCACCCAGGGGAGACCCCCGGTACCCGGATACAAAGCCGGCCGTATTCAGGCCACTTTGGCGATCCCTGCGCGCCTGATCGAGCAATATCCGCACAATGGCCTGCGTTCCATTCATCAAGACGCGCCCGCTGCCGGCGTCGTAACGATCAGAGAGCTCAACGCTTTGAAGATCCGTGCAAATCTGCACAGGTTGTTCGGAGAATTCGGGTTTGTTAACGGGCATCGCTGACCACCTGACAAGTTCAGTGTGATGCTCAGTATGCTGCCTGCAAAGAGGTTTTATTCTTCATTTACTCCGACTTTTAACCTAATATTGAAATATTATTTAAAATAATCTCCTTTTATGAAAGATTTACCCAAACTGACTCGACTGGATCGCAGGGTACTGGCCGAACTGCAGCGAAATTGTCGCCTTAGCAATCAGGAAATCGCAGACAGGGTCGGCAGTTCAGCATCGTCAGTCTGGAGAAGAATTCGCACGATGGAGGATGCCGGAGTCATTGACGGGTTTCAGGTATCGGTCACTGCAGAAGCCCTGGGATATGCCGAAGTAATTATGGTGTACGTCAGCCTCAGCAAACACAGTGGTTCCGGGGTCGACGCATTCACAGAACTGGTGCAAAACGAGCCGCAGGTCCTGGAATGCTATGCCGTCACCGGAGATCACGACTTTGTATTGAAAGTGGTCGCTGAAGACATGCGGGCCTTCTACCGTTTTCTGGAAGACACACTAATGAACAAAGACTACATTGACCGGACCAGCTCTACCGTAGTCATGAACAAGATTAAGGAATCACGCACGATTCCAGTGTGATTTTTCGATTATCAGTCACTACTTCAGCAAGGCCGGACAAACCGAAAAGACAATGGTATTCAAAAATACCCTGAAACCTACAGTGCTCTGGCTTGTACCTTTGTTGCTGCTGATTAATCTGTTTGCACCGGAGGCCATCGCACATGGTGTGGCTGAAGGCGATAAAGCTTATATTCAACAGATTACCGGGGTGCACATCATTCCGTTTATCTATCTCGGTGCCAAACATATGGTCACCGGTTACGACCATATTTTGTTTTTGATTGCCGTTGTATTTTTTCTGTACCGAATGAAAGATGTCTTCCTGTACGTCAGCCTGTTTGCTATCGGGCACTCCCTCACCATGCTGGCAGGCGTGTACTTTAATCTCGGCATCAACAGCTTCATTATCGATGCAATCATAGGTTTGTCGATTGTCTATAAAGCACTCGACAACCTCGGTGCTTACCAACGCTGGTTTAATGTTCAGCCGAACACCAAAATAGCAACGCTGATATTCGGCCTGTTTCACGGCCTGGGACTGGCCACCAAAATCCAGGACTACGAGATCTCATCTGACGGATTGCTCGAAAATCTTCTGGCGTTTAACGTTGGTGTCGAACTCGGTCAGTTACTGGCACTGGCATTTGTACTCATCGCGATAAGCTGGTGGAGAAAAACTTCAGTCTTTTTCACTCTCGCCTACAGCACCAATGTAGTCATCATGTGCGCTGGTTTCACACTGATCGGCTTGCATTTAACCGGTTACTATCTTGGGTTTTGAACACAATATGTTTAATTCAGAGTTACCTGGACAGGCAGAACTGCCAGGCACTGCAAAGCTGATCAGTTCCACCTTACTCGCACTTGTGGCTGCTGTGATTCTGCTTGTGACCGTTGTCCTCCCGGCAGAATATGGGTTCGATCCAACCGGAATCGGCAACAGGCTCGGACTGACTGCCATGGCACATGTGCGGGAAAGTGGCGATCTTGACGTCATCAACAACACCCCGACGGCCGACTGGCGTGACGATGTAACTATTACTATTCCGGGCTACGGGCAGGCTGAACTGAAACTCAGTATGCAGCAGGGAGAAACGGCCGAATTCGAATGGAGCGCTGTTGGCGGTGCTGTGGCAATTGATTTACACGGTGACGGAGCGGCTGATCGATTCATCAGTTACCGTCAATCCGATTCTGCAACCGATGGGCAGGGAACACTGACTGCCGAGTTTACCGGTACTCATGGCTGGTACTGGCAAAACCAGGGTAAGCGCAGTGTAGAAATCACCCTGCGAACCCGGGGCACCTACAGCGACCTGAAGCGGGTTATGTAAAACCAGCCGGCACATCCCCCGGTGCCGCCAAATGTGCTGCCAAATTCAACGCACAGCCACAGCTGAAAGCTACTAATCACACCCGGTTCAGGCTTTTACCCGGGCAACGCGAACAGCAGACTTTTCTTTCTTTTTGTATTCTGACATTGCCGGTGGTCGTCTGACTCCGCATCCCGGGCGATCAGCGTTTGCACCGGTATCGCTGTCATTGCCGGCAAGTTCAGGATTTTTTTCGCCGGCACTACCCTGGCCGTCGCAGTCGTAGCGAGTTGATTCTTCCTGTGAGCGTGCCACCGTGCTCGCAGATAACAGGAACGCAGCACCTGCGCGCACAAACGCCCTTCGACCGGATGAGTCCCGCACGATTACAGCGTCAGTTTTTTTCATTGCAATTTCCTGTTGCACCGCATGTTCACAGGCAACCTAACAAACAACGAAATTACGAGTCAAGCTCGATACGGACACAATTGACATTCTGGAGTTGACTCAACAATGCCTGGCGCTGCTCCTGATCGAGACCGACAAGATCGTTCAGCATAATCTCCCCCTGATCCAGCAGCATCTGAACCGCAGCAGCATAGGGCTGTGCAAACTCTATCACCTGCCCTGCCGCCCGGAGCTTCAGCGCAGAGCCGATTGATTCTGCACCAATAAGCACATCATTATCGATGGTGAGCCTGATCGTTGTTGAGGTGTCCTCTACGTCCGGCGCGAGTAGCGCGGACAACTGGCCTCGACTCGAGGGCGTCATACCGATGACAACATCATCAGCCAGACGTGATCGTGCCGTTTCATAAAGCGACGTATTTACTGCCGTACTTAATGAATCCCTTACTTTGTGCAGTAATGCATCGGTGACAGGCTCACGCAAATCAATCGCGCGCCGGAAATCAACATCGTTTTCAGCGATCGCCTGAACCATCTCCTGCACAAGGTCTCTCAGCACAATCGGGAACACGCCAAGCGTAATGTGCAGCGATGGTTCATCGCTCTGCGCCACTGCATCGTGGATAAAACCGCGCGGGATATAGAGAGTATCACCCGCAGTAAGCAAAACGGTTTCCTGAACTTCGCTATCGACAATATAGTCTGACGGAAATGTCTCTTCACAGAAAGGCAGTTCAATATCGGAGCGATAAAAACGAAACTCCTTACTACCACTGACCTGCAGTACAAAAACATCGTGCGTATCATAGTGCGGTCCAAACCCCTGATGGCTACCGGGAGACAAATACAAATTGGCCTGACTACGCATACATAATTCAGTCGATACAGACCGGCATAAATCACTCAGCTGGTAGAACTGCCGTTCTGCCCCCGAGATCACAACCGTGGCACCCCGACGATAATGCGCCCAAAGCCCGGGGGTGACTATCCTTCGATCGGAATCGGTATACTCTCCCATCGGAATATCGGCTGCCGCATTGACCAATTGGACGTCAGGATAAAACTGACTGCCGGCAGACAGCAGCATTTCGATATCATCGCTCGACAGTAAACGCTGAAAATGCTCAGAATCTGATCGTTCGATATGTAAGGGTGCCTGCTCCCGGTAACTGGCAAGGAATTCTTCATCGGCTACGGGCGAAAGCAGGTGGCGATAATAATCAGTCATTCCTTACAGTACCACCGGTTGTCATTCAGGCAAAGGACAACCAGAAACGCTCACAAGCACTAGCCTGGATTCTTCATAAGGCGACATGTACATATTTGCGAAATACTATGTATACAGTTCCAAACTACTTTTTTAGCACCTTTTTCAAAATAACAGTGCGTCTATTCGACGCCAGTAGAATATCTGGCGTTACACCCCGTCCCATCCTACCCGGCATGTGGCAGGCCGCGTGTCTCAGACGATTGGCCGGCCTGTTTAGCCGAATGTCCTCTGGACGCCGAATCCTCATAAATATTCCAGCCTGGAGATCTACTCTTGAAAACCCTGATTATCGGTGGCGTAAAGTCCGGCAAAAGCCGCGAGGCAGAGCGTATCGCCACAGATTCCGGAGATAAGATCACACTCATCGCCACTGCGTTGCCGGGTGATGAAGAGATGCGACAACGCATTGCCAGACACCAGCAGCAAAGGCCGGCGCATTGGCTGGTTCAAGAGGTTCCCTACGCACTTTCCACCACACTGGACGAACTATCCAGTCCACCGGGAAAAGCCCTCAAGGACCATACGGTAGTCGTGGATTGCCTGACACTGTGGCTGACCCAACTGCTTTGCTCTGCCGATAATCCACAACTGATACCCGACACGATAAATAAATTGGTCGACTCAATCATCCGGTTTAACGGCACATTAATAATGGTATCCAACGAATCGGGACTGGGAGTGACTCCGGCCGACTCACTGAGTCGGCGCTACCTGGACCATGCCGGTGTACTACACCAGCGCATTGCAGCCGTCAGCGACAACGTTACCTATATGGTTGCCGGATTGCCGATGACACTCAAGCAGTCGATCACTGATCGAAAGTAAGCAACACTCCATTGCCCGTCATAACCAGCACCCGACCATCCTGTGTTGCGACTAGCTTGTCCGACTGATAATAATCATTGTGATTAGAGTCGTAACGCCAGCGCATACTTCCGTCATTCAAGTCCATAGAGTATAAAGAGATATTCTCCGGGTAAATCAGAGCCATGTTACCGATTGAGTAAGAGTAAGGATTACCGCTCCAATACTTCGACCAGACCAACTGCCCCAGCGAATCGTAGCGTGTGATTGCGAGCCATGAAATAACCAGTACTGAACCATCAATCAGAGGCTCGACATTATCGACACTTCCAATAGAAGCTTCCCAGACTACTGTGCCATCAATGCTTCGCTTACTCAGCAGGTTTTGTTCAGTATCAAAATAAAATACATCTCCGGTATCAACGGGAAAGAGAACATATTTTTGATCATTTTCAGTTTCTGAAGTTGGAATGCTGCAGTTGACATCCGTTGTTCGCAATGTTGCCGAGTAATCCTCCGGTCCGAACCCAAAATCGAATTCCTTACTGAGTATCAGATAGTATTCACCCGGTAACAGACAGGTATTATCCTCGAAAGAATATCTGCCAAGGTACTGCTGGCCATCACCGTCAAGAATAAGATAGTCATCCTGATAATCTTCGTTTAGTTCCAGCGCAACCGCAATATGCTGCTCCACCAGAAACTTATAATAATGGACAGCTACCGACGCCAAACGACCGTTTATCTGCGTATCCAGTGGCACCAGTCCCGCTGAATTAAAATCACTACCCGGTTGATAGCCGACACTATTCACTTTGCAGGATTCTCCATTTTCCCACCCCCAGCCATCACCGTCAGGATCTGAGTCAGTGTTTGCACATACCGGTGTTTGGCGCGGCTCTACCGCCTCTACCCGACACGACATATTGTTTTCCCAACCCCGACGGAGTCTGTGCTACATATCGGGGTTTGCGCGACCACATTCGAAACAGACAACGACAGCGCAGAAAACAACAGTGACAAGTATATAAAGCGGCGCATGATAACTATTTCTCAACTGCAAAAAACGGAAGAGTTGAAAACCTACCACAACTCAGCAAGAAACCAAACACAGTGAATTTTCGATACCGTATTCAATATATAATGCCCGACTTTATACACCCGGTGAGCGCACACACCGATCCGAACCGACAATCATCGAGTCCTTGCCTGAAACAGACTTCAAGCGGCATACTGTCAGTGCACGCAAACAACCAATCGGAGGAACTATGTGTCACGCATGTGTGATGGACTCAGTTAAAAATAAAATGCTGTCCCGGCGGGGTTTTCTTAAAGCCACCGCAGCAACTGCCACCGCAACGGCAGCGAGCACAGTAGTCAGTACCACACCCGCCATGGCCGGTGGTCACTCCCAGGTCGCCGACATGACACACACGCTCGGCGAAGACTTCCCGACTTACTTCGGTGAGCAGCATCTGTTTATTGAACAGAAGTTCAACTACGCCGAGCACAAATTTAATCTCAACGAAATCAGGGTCAACGAGCACACCGGCACGCATATGGATGCGCCACTGCACTTTTCGGCAGACGGACACTCTGTTGCTGAAATCCCGGTAGAAAATCTGGTGGTACCTCTGGCAGTCATCGACATACGCGGCAAGGCCAGTGAAGACCCGGACGCGCAGGTAACTCCTGATGATCTAAAAGCATGGATTTCCGAACACGGCCCCCTACCGGACAACTGCTGCGTAGCGATGAACTCCGGATGGGATAAGCACGTCCAATCCGACATGTTCCGCAACGCCGACGCCGACAAAGTCATGCATTTCCCGGGTTTTCATGTTGAAGCCGCCACCATGCTGATGGAAGAAGCAAACGTTGCCGGTATAGCGGTAGACACACTGTCACTGGATCACGGTCCTTCTGCAGACTTTGCTACACACTATGCCTGGCTGCCAACCAACCGCTGGGGCATAGAGTGTCTTGCCAATCTTGATGCGGTGCCGGCCAGCGGTGCAACGCTGGTTGTCGGTTCTCCGAAAATTGTCGGTGGTACCGGCGGCCCGAGTCGCATCTTTACCCTGATGTAGACAATCCCTACAGCGTTGTGCTGTCAGACAAAGCAGCACAACGCTTATTCATCACTCATCAACCGACGATAACCATTATGGCAGTCAGCTCACTCGTCAGCGACGAACAGGCTCAGGGAAAGGTCTCGGAGATATTTGCAGATATTCGCAAAACCCGCGGGACAGACTTCATTAATAACTTCTGGCGCGCCATCGCCGTAGACCCGGACTTACTGGAGCGGACATGGAATGAACTGAAAACAGTCATGATTGCCCCGGGAGAGATCGACCCTCTCACTAAAGAGATGATTTATATCGGTGTATCAGTCGCAAACGGATGCAGTTATTGCGTCCACTCACACACGGCCGCAGCAACAGCCAAAGGGATGACTGCAACCATGCACGGAGAGCTGTTGTCTGTTATTGCACTGGCAGGAAAAACCAACCAGCTCGCCGAAGGCCTGCAAGTACCGGTTGATGACGTGTTTATGAAAGAGTAGATCACCACCGCAGACAAGGATCGACGCTATCGGCAAATCAGCCACCATTATTGCTTGTATTGCAGTATCCACCGTACTCGGTTCGGTTCACGCATTTTCAGTATTTATCCCGGCCTGGCAAACCGGCACCGGCGCCTCACGTGCCGCCATCAGCTTTGCCTACTCACTGGCACTGATTTGTCTTACGATCGCAGTGTTATTCGGGCATTACATTTATCGACGTCTGCGGGCGCCGGTAATATTTATGATTGTCGGTGCGGGTTCATTTGCAGGCTTATGGGCAAGCGCCACCAGCAGCAGCGTGTTATCCGTTTATCTTTTTTACGGTTGTCTGTTCGGGTTTGCCAATGGACTGGGCTACGGATACACCCTCCAGCTCGCAGGCCAGGTGACCGCAAAAAGACACGCCGTCAGCATGAGCCTGGTCACAGCGTTCTATGCCGTTGGCGCTGCCGGCGCATCACAGTTTTTTTATCGACAAATCGCACGCAGTGATCTTGAGAGCACGCTAAAACTCGGCGCCGGTGTTATTGCTGTCGTCTGTCTGATCGCCGCACTGACCACCTTGCTTACCCGGCATACGCTGGCGCTGGAGAAAGCCGCACACCAACAACACCTTCAGAACAATAAGCGACTACAAATCATGCTGTGGCTGCTTTATGGCAGCAGTGTTACTGCGGGCTTAATGGTGATAGGTCATGCGCTGCCGATTTATATCGCCAAACATCCACAGGTAATCAATGCCGCACTGTCTCCGGTAATGGTCTCTATCGGCAATATTGTCGGTGGCCTTTGCATCGGCCTGGCGACATTAAAGTTCAGCAACCGGAAATTGTTACTGACATTCTCTGTATGTTCCCTTTGCGGTCTTCTGCTGATGTGGCAGCAATGGTTCACTGACATCGGCTTAACACTTACCGGGTTACTACTGATTGGCTTCAGCTATGGCGCTATTATCGCGATCTTTCCGATTGTGGTGACTGACACATTCGGCAAATTATCTGCCCCCAGAATCTACGGACAAATTTTCACCGCCTGGGGATTGGCCGGACTGTTCGCACCAACACTGTCGGGCTACATTTTCGACCGTACTGGCAGCTACCGCTTATCTATCGCGCTAGCCCTGATTGTTTGTGTGATTGCTTTGGGGGTGCTATCCAGACTTCAGTTTAACAACCATGCAACACACCAAAAGAATCGCCAGTCACTCTGATATTATTCTTTCAGTAACGCTTTTACGGCAGGTACAATAATTTTACCCAGTGCATTACGCGGCAACGCATCGACAAAGTAGACTTCTTTAGGCTGCTTGAAGCGTGCTATCGCAGCACAGGCGGCTAATATCTCCTCTCCCTGAATTGACTCATCTGCCCTGACGACCACCGCTACCGGCACTTCTCCCCAACGAGCATCGGGCTGTCCAACCACCGCCACTTCAGCCACGCCGGGTAGAGCACTGATCAGTCGCTCCAGCTCTGCCGGATAGATGTTCTCACCGCCGGAAATAATGACATGCTTCAGGCGATCATCAAACCAGTAAAAACCATTGTCATCGCAATGCGCCACATCGCCGGAACTAAACCAGCCATTTTTTAGCGCAGCGGCAGTAGCTACCTCATTGTTCCAATAGTACGACAACAGGTTATCGCCCCTCACCTGAATCTCACCGGACTCACCGCGTGCAACTTCATCGCCTTGTTCATTCACCAGCCTGATACTATTGAGTACGCCTGCTTTGCCAATACTGCCCTCGACGCGAGCGTGTTCTATTCGCTGATAGATGGCAACCGGTGACATCTCGGTTGCACCGTAGACCTGAATCAATGGTATCCCTTTGGCATGTACCGCCTTTATCAACGGCAGTGGCACATCAGTCGATCCAATCGAGATCGCACGTAAGGCACTCAGATCGGCATCATCCCAGGCATCAGTATCGAGTATCGCCTGCAACAAAGTCGGCACAGAATTCATCAGGGTTATCCGGTCTGTGGCCAGCGCATTGATAGCGCGCTGCGGCTCGAACCGCTGATGTGAAACAAGCGTTGCCCCGTAAATCAGTGCCGGTAGCGGCTGAATATTCAGCCCGCCCACATGAAACAATGGCAGCACGTTCAGCACACGGTCACAGGCAGTGAGATCATACATATGCTGACTCATCTCGGCACTGCACAACAATGCATTCTGTGTCAGTACTGCCCCCTTGGGCTGCCCGGTGGTCCCCGAGGTATACACAATCAAAAGCGCTGCCGCACAAGACACCTCAGTGGCCGATGTCGCATCTGCCATCGGCGGGAAATCGTTGTAACAGAAATCAACACAGGGGATATCACCGGCAATCTCTTCAGCAGCCGGCGAGAAATGTTGATCGTGAAGTAACAACGAAGGCTTGCAGTCATCGACCATAAACTGCAACTCATCCACTGACAGGCGCCAGTTCAACGGCACCAGCATGACACCATGTTTCGCTGCTGCAAAAAGTGCAATGAACCAATCCGGATGATTGAGGGCCAGTACAGCAACCCGATCCCCCTGCGTCAGGCCCCGGCTGCTGAACCAGTCAGCGCATTGATCGACAAGTACACGCAACTGCAGATAAGTCAGTGTACCCGCTTCACTTTCAATGGCCGGTTTTTCCGGGTGAAATTCTGCGTATCCACACAACCTGCGATATAAGCTTGTTCTGCCGATGGCCGACGCTACAGAACCGCCTGATGATCGACTCATTCGTCGCTCTCGCCATCTTCATACAACGCCGCTTTGCCGATCATGTCCATGCATAGTTCCGCAGTCCACGGCAGCATCAGCGCACCACAACGGCTGTCGCGGTACAAGCGTTCAAGATGCAATGACCGCAGCATCGCCTGACCACCACAGGTTCTTATCGCCAGCTGGGCGATTTCGTTGGCATTTTCCATCACCGTATATTGTGCAGACCATGCACGTATAAGAGACTCTCGATCAGGTGAACACTTAGCCTCATTGATACTCTGAAACCATAGCGACTTGGTTTGCTCAAGCATAATACGCATCTGTGCTACTGCGAGCTGCTTGGTCGGATACATGCGACGTTTAACCGGCGGTGTGCCGGGCATTTCACCACGCAGGTAGGCTACGGTAAAATCATAGGCTGCCTGCGCAATCCCCATATAGCTGGGAGTCAGCGTCATAAACATATGCGGCCATTGTTTAGCCGCACTAAAGTAGACTCCACGAGGCATTAACAAAGCTTCACTATCGACAAACACATTGTCAAAAATCAGTGTACGCGAAACGGTGCCACGCATCCCTAATGGATCCCACTCTCCTTCTATGCGAACGCCCTGCGCATCAGCAGGTACCGCCACATACATAGTGTTGCGACGCGACGGCGTATCGTCTTTGTCTTTCAGCTCGGTGCACAACGCACCATAATAGTTGGCATGCCCCGATAAAGACGCAAAAATCTTTTTGCCGTTTATCAGCCAGCCACCTTCTGTTCGTGTG
The DNA here is from genome assembly GCA_020631335.1 of Chromatiales bacterium. Classification (GTDB taxonomy): domain Bacteria; phylum Pseudomonadota; class Gammaproteobacteria; order Granulosicoccales; family Granulosicoccaceae. The sequence continues at coordinate 15,199 of JAHDHK010000015.1, read as the reverse complement.
GCGGTGGTGCCGAAAGCCACCTTGCCGGCTGCTGCTGCCCCGCCTTCTGAAAAGGGCTGTGCGTAGATAGCACCCTGCTCAATAATGCGCCGATAGTGCCTGCTGCGCCCAGCCTCCAGTGATTCGCGTACATCAGCCGGCAATTCCAGATCATCGGCCAGCGGGCCTGTCCACAGACAGGAACTCACATGCATATTAAAAGTTAACGCAGTGGCACCGCAGTATCGACCTATTTCGGCTGCAGTAAGCATATAGGTCTTCAGGTCAGCGCCGTGACCGCCCTGTTCTTCTGGAATGCAGATACCCAGCAGGCCGGCATCGTGCAGGTCACGAAAATTTTCAGTGGGAAAGGTGGCATGGCGATCGTAGTGAGCTGCGCGTTCTGCAAAACGCGACTGTCCCAGCTCTCGTGCCATTGCACCCAGTCGGGCCTGCTGTTCGCTCAGTTGCCACTGCGCAGGGTCAAATATCGGTTTGTCAGCAGTCATAACATTTTATTCTTGTTCAGGAATTGCCGGATGATCCGGCTGGATTCATCCGGCAACTCAGTGTTAACCAGATGCCCGGCCGCGGGCAGCTCATGGTAGTCGGCATGTGGCAGCTTCGCAGCCATCTTAGCCATGGTAGCAGCCGGAGCATTGGTATCTTCACCACCGGCAATCAAACATACCGGGCAGGCAATCGTTTCAAATTCAACGCGACGGTTAAAAGTGACCAGGCACTTTAAAACATCCCGATACACTGCTTCGGACAAGCCCGCCATCGCATCTATGGCGCTTTGTAAATCCTGTGGCGATACCGCACTGCCAGTCACTGCCGGCATCGCCTTTTTTGCCAGCTCCGGCATCGATACACCATCGTCCAGTGGCTTGAGCCGCGCCTGCAGAAAGGCGGTTTTAAAACTGTCGTCTTTGCCACCGAAAACGGCAGTGGTGGCAATCAGTGTCAACGACGCCACTAACTGTGGGTAACGATGATAAAACTCCTGCGCGACCATACCGCCAATCGATTGCCCCGCCACATGCAAGCGCTCTATGCCAAGCGCTTCTGTGAGTGCAAGTAAAGCTTCGGCAAGCACCTGAAAACTCAGCGGGCTTTGTGACTGAGAACCACGATAACCCGGCATGTTCCAGGCGATAACACGATACTGATCAGACAAGTCGCGCAGCTGATGAGCAAAGCTGGTGTCATCTCCACCGATACCATGCATAAAAATGATTGTATCGGCAGGCTCACCTGATGCCGGCTCTGCCAGCGCGAACTCTATACCGGCCAGCTGTTGTCTATAGATGGTCAAACCGGCTTTCCTTCCTCAACAACGGTTTCACCGTCAAGCGCGATGGTGCAGTTCATTACCGGCAAGTCGAAGTGACCACGGGTGAACCGACCGGCAAACTCATTAGCCCCGGTGGAGTACAGAAAGTTACCAGCCACCGCACGCAGCTCAGTACCATTAGTGTCATCACGATCATACATCGTCATTGCTTCATAACGTGCTGCATCGTTTAATCCCCAGCCCACATGACTGGTTGCGTAGGCAGCCGGATCTTTAAACGCACTGAGATAATTTTTCATCAATGCAGTGTCGGCACCTGCACCTTCAAGCGACTTAACATAGTCATCAACAATGTCGAGTGTCACCGGACTTTCAATATAGCGTTTAAACGTCAGGTTAAGGTCTCCGGCATCCAGCACCAGTCGACCGTTGACACAACCCGCAGCCGGAAAACTGACCACCAGTCCGCCGGGCCAGTGAGCCAGCGTACCGGGCCTGTCGGTCCAGCCCCAGACACCAACGGTGCTGGCATCGTTCATGTCGATATTCAACTGCGTGCCGACCGATGAATTAACTGTCATCTGCTTTGCGGCACGCAGTCTTTTGACCGCAGCTTTGACCGAATCTTTCAGGGTTACGGATGGCAGCATTCTGCTGAGTACCTCGGGATGCTCACTGGATATATTCATGATCCGGGTGCCGGATTGAAGTATCTGTGCAGTTTCCGCCGCATGCATCAACCCTTCAACGGTCAGGTCAATCACCACGTCCGCACTGCACAACGCGTCAACCGCTACCTGCTGTTTGCCCAATGCCAGTGAGGCACCGGTAGATCGCACCAGCGGACCGGCCAGTGACGCAGGCGTCGGCAGGCTGAGCCGGAAATAACGGCGCTTCAGCTGAGCCAGCGCCAGTTCTGCTAGCTGCAGGAGATCGGTACGGGTCTGTTGTTCTGTTAAAACAACAACAGTTTCATCGTTGCCAATTGCACAGCGATCAAAAGTCTGCAAAAAAGCATCGAGCCAACTGGCTTCAAGATTCATGGGTATTCCGCTTACCGCCACCGTTGTGACGGCTTATCATATCAGTCGAATACCCATTATAACGCCCCGTTGCCAACGTGCTGCCAGCGACGACTGCACAGTATTGAACGACTGACGGGCATATCGACCTCCAGCCGGACGTCAGCGCCCGGCGATATCTTCGCCGGTAGAACTGCTGACAACACTGGATTTTTCCGCCGGGCGAACGGCCACCAGCCAGGGCACCTGACCCTGCCCGGACTCTACCTCTACTTCGTACACACTGCGCAGATGGTGTTCCGTCAGCACCTCAGCCGGAGCGCCCTGCGCAACAATACTCCCCTCATGCATCAGATAGAGACTGTCACAATATCGGGCCGCCAGTGAAAGATCGTGCAGTACCACCAGACAGGCGCGATCGTCTGCAGCAAAACGCCGCAGCACGTCCATCGTCTGCAACTGATGCTTAAGATCAAGTGCGGCAATCGGTTCGTCGGCAAGCAACACTTTCGGCTCACCGGCCAGTGCCCGCGCCAGTAACATGCGTGTACGCTCACCGCCGGAAAGTGTCGTTGCATCCTGCCGGCGCAAATGCTCACAATCGGTGGCGGCAATGGCCGCATCTATTGCACGTTTGTCCTCGCCCGAAGGTTGTTGCCAGGTCCCCAGATGAGGTCGTCGCCCGAGTGTCACAATACGTTCAACGGTTAGCGGCCAGTTAACCGGTCCACTCTGTGCCACCCACGCCAGCACTCTGCCCCGTTCACTGGCAGCAATACGATGAAGGTCTTTGTTATGCAGCGAGACTGATCCCGCATCGGCCCTGACCAACCCGGCCGGCACATCGAGTAACGTCGACGTGCCGGCACCGTTGGGACCGATCAGCCCGACCAGCTTGCCCGCTGATAAGTCCAGAGAAACGTCGTTGATCAGCTTGCGTCCGCCCCGGCTGATATGAATACCCTGCGCCTGCAACATCTACATATACTCCCGCCGGCTCTGCACGATAAGCCTGAGGAAAAACGGCGCCCCTACCAGTGCCGTGAGTACTCCGACCTTCAGCGGTGTGTCGGTCGGTATAATACGTACACCGATATCTGCAGCCAGTAACATGGCTGCGCCGCCGAGGGCGCTGGCCGGCAGTAATCGACCGGGTTGAAAGCCCACGTATGGTCGCAGCAGGTGCGGCACTACCAGACCGATAAAGCCAATCATACCCACCGTTGCCACCGCCGCCCCCACCGCAAAGCTAACCGCAATAAACACCCGCCATCGCAGCCACTGTGGTCGAATACCCATGCTCTGTGCAGTACGTTCACCCAGTGTCAGTGTATCCAGCTGTCCGCCGACACCTGCCAACATCAACCAGCCGAGCACGGTAGTCGGCAGCATGAGCCACAGATCACCGAGGCTGCGATCAGTAATATCACCCAGCGTCCAAAGCACCAGCTCTCTAACTGCAAACGGACTGGGCGCAAGATTTAATAACAAAGACATTCCCGCCGTTGCCAGCGCGTTAACTGCCACACCGGCAAGTATCAGTGTAGTGATTGATGCATTGCGTCCGGCCATTAAATACACCACGACCGTTGCCAGTAACGCACCACACATTGCTGCAACCGGCAGTATCCACGGCAGTGTCGCACTGACCCCGAAATACAAAACAAATACCGCAAAAAACGCCGCACCGCTGGCCGACCCTACCAGGCCGGGACTGGCCAGCGGGTTTCGTAACAGTCCCTGCATCGCCGCCCCGCACAGCCCGAGACTGGCTCCTGCCACCAGCGCGATCAATGCTCTGGGCAGGCGTATTTGCGAGAGAATAATGGCGTGTACCGAATCACTGCCCTGCCACCAGGCCACAGTGGCTGCCAACAGCGGCAAGGGTTCGCGACCGATAGCAAGCGATGCCACAAACAGTACCAGCACAACCGTTGTCAGCCAGTAGTACATGTATCGATCCGAAGCCATCACGGTGACTCCTGCAATCGCATTCGTTCTGCCTGCAGTCGTTCAAGCACATCAACCGTCCAGGGCCCGGCGCACACAGTCATCCGACTGGGAAAAGAAATAACATGCGGATCTACCCCCGATTGCATCAACGCCGGGTGACGGCTGATCAACTGGCCTCGTGAATAGGTGCCGGGGCTGTAAGGGGAGTCAATCAACGCATCCGGAGCCAGGTGAATAATCTGCTCCAGCGTGAGTTGGCCATAATGTTCAATACCGGCAAGCGTTGCGGCGTTGGTAAAGCCTGCCATCTCCATCATTTTGCCCTTAAGTGTAGCCCCGCCCGAGGTATACCCGTTAGGATCAAACACTGCAGCCACCGGTCTGTTTTGGGAGGCCGGCTTTATTAAAGCAATGCGCTGCTTAAGATCCGCAATGATCTTCTCAGCCCTTTCCACCTGGTGAATCCAGCCGGCAATCTGCCGCATGTTTTCAAACAGGGCATCGAAATCATTCACAATCGAAATGGTTTTTACATCCAGCCCGATTTCCCGCAACAGCTTCACCGAATGCACGGTTGTGTACTGCCCGGCAATCACCACATCAGGCGCAAGACTCAGTATGACTTCCGAGCCGCCCTTGTTGGTCGGGTAACGACGGGCCTGCTCAAAGAAGTAAGAGCCGGCGGTCTCATGCGATAAATTGGTCAGCGATACAATCTGATCTGCATCAGCTAACAGCAGCACCAGCTGATCTGCACACAGATTGATAGACGCGACTTTCGGCAGCCCCGCCTGGATCGCTGACGCCACCATCAGCGATACCACAAACACACCTGACTTAACCAGTTTCACAGTCAAAAAGACGCAGCACAAAACTGCTGCGTCAGATGAATAATACTTACTGTAAAAAAGTGATGCCGGCAGGCATCAGCTGAGTTTTTATATCACTCCCTACCTGTGTGCCGGTCGCAGGATCAAGCACTACGATTCGCGGGTCATCGGTACTGCCAATCCCCACCCACAGGTTTCCGGCAGGCCCTTTGGCAATGTCCCGAACATCCACGCCGGTGATTCCACCAAAGCCGGTATCAGAAACAGCGCCCGTGTTCGGATCAAACTTCTGAACACTGGAACTGCCAAAGCCTGCCTGAGCGACTAAGAATGCAGTCGATGCATCAATCACCTCAACCCCCATCATACGACCGGTTTCTTCGGTATCGTCGATCAGCTGACTGGTGCTGTAATCGTCTGTATCCACAGTGAGGATACCGCCTGTGAATGCCGCAGGCCTGGAACCGTCGAAGGCACCGAAATCACCGGCTGCAGCAACGAAGATAGTATTCGTCGCCTCATCAAGAGAAATTTCCCACGGGTTGAACGCAGGCAACTCGATCCCTTTAAAATCACCGCTGGATCCGGTATCTATCTCGGCATCGTTAGTGGTATCAAACACGGCTACCACACCGGGGGAGGTCGGTGCGAACGCATCGAGCCGCTGCATGAACACAAACAACTTGCCACCCACTACGACACCGCGGGTAGCTTCTGGAATACCGTCGGCGTCATAAGCGCTAATGTCGATCTCACCGGTTTTAAATTGTGACGCATCGGTTGCTGACGGATTGACCACCCATATTTTGCCACTGCCATAACGCAACAAATAAGCTTTCTGGTCATTAACGAAAACAAGATCGTGCGGATTACTCGACTCATCACTGCCACCATCGTTGGTGGATGACTGAAATATCACAGAGGAGGGATCGCTGGTAGCATAGGCGGCAATACTGTCTGATTGAAAACGTCGAATAACGTAGTAGCTATCTTCGTACGATCGGACAATAGTATCTGACACACCCGGGTTTAACCCGGTTTGGCCATCATAGGGTTCGGTCGTGTTGTAAATCTCGACACCGGCAGAACTGAAGTCACTGGCAATCGCTGTAACCAGCACTTTGGCAGCGGTAGTATCGCTTCCATCGCCGTTACCGCTATCGCCATTACCACCAGAACCATCGCCATTACCACCATCACCGGAATCGTCGACGTCACCGCCATTACCGGAACCATCGCCGGCACCATCGGTATCGTTTGTGGTCGAGTCACTATCACTACTACAACCGGCGATAGCAAGCGAGGCAACCATTAACGGTACAAGCCACCATCTAGCACCGCATTTATTCAGTATTTTCAAAATAGCTCTCTCTTTTTTCAGGGTTGGTAGGTGACGCTGACAAAACCGGAGCGGCCCGGCTTGGGGTACCCGTTAAAGTCTTCGTAGTTATGGTTGCCAATGTTATTAAGCTCAAAAGACAATCGCCAATGGCGGAAGTATCTGTCCAGCGAGGCACTGTGAATTTTCTGATCAGCTGCTCGCAACAGGTTCGCGCTGTCGTAATAACGATCTTCATTCAATCTGAAGCTGTACTCAATTTTCCACCGGGGGTTTTTCCAGCGCAGACTTAACGCACCGTCAATCGCTGCTTCGCCGGGTAGCTGCTTACCTCGAAACCCGCGGATCTGCGAGCGATTCTCGGAATCCTGCAAGGTCAGGCTGGTATCTATTTCAAATCCGTTACCAAACCCGGTCACGCTATTAAACTCCAGCCCGGATCCAATGGCCGCAGATATATTTTCAGAACGTCCCACACCGCGAGCATCGTACACTCGAGAGATCAGATCTTCCTTGCGATGATAAAACCACACGAGTTGTATCGTTGTATCCAGGGATGCCGATGCATCTGACATCCATTCAACACCTACATCAACATTGCGCGACGTTTCGGTACTGAGCGCTGGATTACCTTCAAAGAATCCCTGACTACCAAACAGTTCAAAAAATGAAGGCACGCGTTTCTGCAGCGATGCATTGCCGATCAGCTTTGCTGTGCCGCCAGCCATTGATCCGAGGTTATGATTAACACCGATTTTCGGCAACAGTGACTGCGTGGAGTAGCGATCTCTGTCGACTGTTGTATCTGCATTATCATATTCATCGTTAACGACAAATCCGAAAAAACCAACTGACAACAGACTATCCCCGCCTGCATAGAAACGATTCCATTGCAGGTTGACATCAGCCCGGGTGCGTTGCGCGGTGGTGAGGGTATTACTGCGTAACAGATTTTGTGTATCCAGTGTTTCGTACCGCCCTTTTACGCTCAGAGACAGTGACCTCCCCTCTTCCACTTTTTCAAGATAACCGCTCCCGCCCAGCACCCGGGTATCAGATACGGTTCTTTGCAAACCCAGCCCGACCGAGCCGCGACGATCATCGAACAACTCCTCTTTCAATCCATAGTGCATGCCCCATTTCGCCCCCCAAACACCCGGCCCGCCTTGTCGGGTAAACGCTGCACGCCACTGCATAGAGTCGGTTTCGAGCGCGGCATTGCCCTGTTCGGAGTTGCGCCAGTCCGCCACCCCCTGAATATGCCGGTCAATTTGAAGAGCCTGTTCAAAACGACTGTTAGCATCAATCGCAAACCCGGCCTTTAAAAACCCCGAGGTGCTTTCAACTGCAGCGTTATTTCGTTTTTGCTCGGTATCATCATCCGAATTCAGTTCCGTACCGTTATCATTGATGAACCCAAAGTTATTGTCACTTTTGCGATGGGTAAAGGAGGCGACCAATCGCTGTTGATCGAGCAGTCGCTCATCTATCAAAGCCACCGGCCCCGCATAGGATGCGGAGAATTTAGTTGAACCGAATGACCCGAAACCGGCCAGCAAACGCGTTGATGGCCTGGCTGTGGCCCGATTGGAAGTAATATTGACGGCACCGCCGATAGCGCTGTTGCCCAGTTGCGCCGGCACCGCACCGCGATAAACCTCCACGCGATCAGCCTGCATCAGTTCGATATGACTGAGATTAACGCCGCCACCGGCAGCCTCGTTCAGCAGAACGCCATCAAGGTAAACATTGACCTGCTCGGCTGTTGACCCTCTGAGCGACACCGTGGAAAAGCTGCCCACGCCACCGCTTTGCTTGAACTGCACGCCAGCACTTTGTGCGACGATCTCAGCCAGCGAGGCCCCTTGCTGCTGAAGTTCTTCGCGTTCAATAACGTCATAAACGCCGGTAAATTCACCCTGAGGTACATCGCCAAGCTGAAACGGGCTGTCCGAGTTTTCTACCGGCGCGACGATTTGGATAGGACCGAGGTCTTCAGCGGACGCAAAGCCGCCAGACACACACCCTAACAGCGTGATACCAGCGGTCACCCTTCTGTTTAATCGTACAGCTGTTTTCAAAGCAAAGCCCACTCGGCAAAGTTCTATGAGCGGGGTGCTGCGTCAAGAGAAGGGATAAACCACGACTCCGCCGAGCACCTCGCAAGGCAAGAACAAGAACGTCATCGGTGGATATCCTGACTCACGGGTCAACGCTTCCAATCCGCCTTCCCGGCTTGCGCCAGTGGCTGGGAATACTCCCGGGAATGGTTACTCTCCGTCTACAGTTGCGAGGGCAGTCTGGGCATTTGCGAACGACACGAAACACTGTGCTGGCGCATTACCCCGTTCCCCACAGCCTCCTGACACAGGTGGCTGTCCTTCATGGACCGACGAGTCGCGGAGTGTGGACCAAACCGCTGGTTCTGGCAAGTTAAATACCGCGACCCATTCGCGTTTTTTTATCGACGCAAAACGTATTTGCGACAATCGCGCACAATCATGCAATCGCATAATGTTCACCGCCTGCCCGGCCTCACCACATAAACGGCGAGGCATTGTGACAAACAGTTCCCCAAAGCAGATAACCGCTCTATTATGCGCCCTCAAAACGACCGGGTATCCGCATGCGAATCAAACTCTTCGATCAGCATTTTCAGCAGGCAATGCAAGTACTTGATCAAAAAACAAAGCCACCCCGCTCGCTCGGTCAACTGGAATCCATTGCCGCGCAGGTTAGCGCTATTCAGCAATCACTGACGCCGGATGCCAGCCTGGCTCGAGCACTCATCTTTGCAGCAGATCACGGGATAACCGCCAGCGGCGTCAGTGCCTATCCGCAGGAAGTTACCCGTCAGATGCTGCTTAATTTTGCTGCCGGAGGGGCGGCAATAAACGCTATATGTCACTCGAATCAGATAGACCTTGAAGTAATCAACACCGGTGTTATCGGAGAACCGGTGCCAGGTACTGTCGATGCGAAAATTGCCGACGGCACAGCCAATATGCTGCAGGCACCGGCAATGACAGATGCACAATATCTCATGGCGATACAAGCAGGGAGAGACGCCGTCACACGTGCGCAGGAGCAGGGAATTAGTCTGATTACAGTAGGGGAAATGGGCATTGGCAACACCACCGCTGCCGCTGCCATTGTCGCCGCGCTATGCAATACATCAGGTGCGATGAGCACCGGCCGCGGTACAGGCCTGGACGATGAAGGACTGCAACATAAACAACAAGTGGTCGAACAGCTCCTGCAACTCTATCCGTCGCGCGAGGCTGCTGACGTATTACGTTGCATGGGTGGCTTTGAAATAGCAGCGCTTTGCGGCGCTATGCTTCAGTGCACCGAATCAAAAACCATTCTCGTGGTCGATGGATATATCACCACCGCAGCCGCGTTATGTGCAGTAAGCATCGATGACAGCGTTAAACCGCATCTGATATTTGCACATCAATCTGCTGAGCCAGGTCACTTAATCGCATTAAACCACCTTAAAGTAACACCGCTGTTAACACTGGATATGCGGCTGGGAGAAGGCTCCGGTGCCGCTTTGGCCGTACCGTTAATACGCAGCGCGGTAGCCATTCTCAATGATATGGCTACTTTTGAAAGTGCGGGTGTCGCACAGGAGAAAAACTAGCGTGCTAAAGCGCTTACCGGAACACCTTAATCGCTATTGGACAGCACAGATGTTCCTGACCCGCCTGCCGGTGCCGAAAACCATCGAATGGTCGGAACAGGCACTGGCGAACAGCACTGCGTATTTTCCAGTAGTCGGTGTGGTAGTCGGCTTGATGGCGGGTGTGGTGTACCTGCTAACCGCTATGCTCTGGACAACGCAACTGGCTGCTGTTTCAGCAATCGCACTGACCATCATCATCACCGGTGCATTCCACGAAGATGGTGTTGCCGATTCAGCTGACGGCATTGGTGGTGCATTCGAGATAGAAAAAAAGCTTGCCATCATGCGCGACAGTCGCATAGGCACCTATGGCAGTGTTGCCTTGATCCTGACAATACTCGCAAAAATATTTGCGCTTATTTCAATCAACACCCCGGATGTTATCTCCGTTTTCATTTGTG
>JAHDHK010000015.1:0-4680 GCA_020631335.1 Chromatiales bacterium | reverse complement strand
TGCCTGGCACGCTGGACACCGCTGCCGTTAATTGCACACAATGTATACCTCAGAGAGGACGGCACCGGAAAACCTTTTGCGGCGGCTGTCAGCAGCCGCCGGTTGTTTATTACCTCGTTACTTACTGCCGCTGTTACCATTATCTTTGCGTCATGGTTTGCAGTGGTCTTACTGTGTGCTGTGGCACTTTTTGTTTTGGTGTGCCACTGGTACATAAAACGCAAGCTAGGTGGCATTACCGGAGATGTACTGGGCGCCGTGAATTCACTGACTGAATTGCTGGTCTACCTGTTATTCGGCTTATCCATCAGTCCGTAAAGTCAACACCACAAGCGCCCGCCTGTTGCAAAGGCCACCGGGTTATTGCTCTGCTTCCCCATTGGCTATTTGCACTGCATTCTGTCGAAACCAGTCGCCGATATCACTGAGCTGTCTGTCCAGAAAATACTGCTTTTCCGTACCCACCGGCAAATTAAACGTAACCGTGTAATACATGCTGTCGCGCGCCGAACTGACATCCTTAATATAGGTGCGCGCCTGATTCACCGGAACTACATTTGCAGAAGTCTGCAGTGAGTAACTCAATTCAAGTACATCATCACTCACCAGCGTTTGATCATGATAATCAAAGAATTCACTTTTTAGTGATGTAGACTCAGGCTCTATTCCCCAACCCTCTTCGAGCTGTACCGAAATTCTGTGCTTAACGTACAGCGGATGTCGCACAGCCAGTGGCTGAAACCGGCGCTGATCAGAGGGCAGAACAAACAGATCAAGAATCGAATCGGCAAACAAATCCAGTGAGTAGTTACCTTCATCATCCTCGGGCTCCCACACCTGTGCAATATGGTATTGCTCAACCAGTATCAACTCATTCGCACGACGATCATCAACCATTTTCAGCGGTTCTGCCAGTTCCACCTGCCCGAATCGGTTTCGATAATAGTTGAGGTAATTCTTCTGGAACGAGCTTCTACCACTGCTTTGCAGGGATGCACGGATATACTCAGCTTCCGCACCACGATAAGTGGTGGTGATTTTCAACAGAGTATCTTCTGTTTCCACGTTGTGCCGAAGACTGAACTCCTCATGCATTTCTTTCTGCGGTAACTCGAATGCAGCGCCCTCATAGGCCTGCAACCCCTCCGCACGACCATCAGCAACCAGCGCATGGTGGTATAGCCCCTGTGCAAGCGTGGTTAAACTGCTGCCCTGTAGCGTCATCGTGCCATCAACCCAGTAATCCCGTCCCTGATGTGGCAGCTTGACGATCATGTGATTAAAGCCCCCCGGTGATGGCAGGTACTCTGACAGCCCCTGACCATCGTAGCTGTGCACAAGCGCAGGATAAGCCGTCACACCCAGCTCCCGCAGCAGCGCTACCATCAGTATTGCCTTGTCTTTGCAGTCACCAAACCGGCGCTGGATAATCTGCTCCGGCAAATCCGGGACATAGCCACCGATACCGATGTTTATACCGGTATAACGGATATCATCCTGCACAAAGTTTATTACCTCATCAATCTGTCTGTTCAGATCATCCGGCCAGCGCGTTACGATTTCTGCCGCCTTCTGTCGCACCGGGGCAGACGCATGCTGCGGCAACCGGTATAAGCTATCCGCCCATGCCGATACTGACTCCCAGTCAGAAAAGTCACTGTATTGCAGATAGGTTTCTGCAAAAAAAGACGACGGGGTATCCGACTGATACCGGCTTGCCTGCGTGTTGCGTGCAACCCATGTCAACTGCTTGTAGTCATCGATGGATTCTTCCAGCGGCTGCAAATCGCCTGCATATATTTTGGTGATTACTTTTTTATGCTGCGGGTAACGCAGGCGAAAATAATAGTGTCCGACAGGCACACTGGCCTGCAGCCTTTCCCAGCCGAATATATGATCGGCAAACACAGGGTTCCTGCCCCGAATCGAAAAACTATACTCAACGCGATCGCCGACTCGCTGATCATTCAGCCGCAAGTGAAGTGTCTGTAAACCGTTATACAAGCCGGATTCAAGCTCCTTTTCACGGTGCAGTACCTGTATTTCACTGGCAAAAAGCTGATTGATGACTTCATCTTTGCGAATTATCCGGGCTTTGTGCAGCACTACAGTTTGAAAAGAAGGGTCAAAATCGACAGTAATACCATCGCTGTCTTCAAGTCCACTGACATTATTAATGGTGTACACGTAGCGTTGGTATTCGACCGACTCAGCCGGGTCGGATTCATATCTGGCATGCGTTTCAGCCACATTGAAAAATCGCCCGCCCGCTTCTGATGGATCGCCGTTTACTATAGCCGCCTGACTACCCCAGTCAGCCTCGTCAGCTATATGCCACAGCGGGGCATCAACCGCTGCGTGAACACTCGCAGAGAAAAAACAAAAAACAAACACCAGTGCTCTACACAGAAAACCAATACCACCCCGATTATTCATCAACCTCATCACAGCTCCCCCAACTACATTATCGCCGGAACGATTCCGGCGCGTTCTCTATTAAGCGGTTTTATCTCTGACTTACACTGGTGTCAGAGCTTTATCATGGACGATACAGCTAGCATAAGACATCAGCACGGCCGCCCCGATAATTGCGCAAACTTAACGGCAGCCGCAATTACACCTGAAAACCTGCCTCGCGATTCTTTGGCACGGTTAACTTTTGCAACCGCTAAAACCGTATTCTGCGGTTCGGGCAGAATCAAGCCTGTCATAGATAAGCCATCGGGAAGACACTGAATGCTTACCCTGTTCCGTTACATCTTTTCTGCGCCCGGATCAGGCTATATTTCCAGATCGGAACCACGTAAGCGTTGTTGAAGTTGCCGATATCGCTCGGGCCACCGGTCTTGCGGCAGTGCGCTACGCTCCTGAATCCAGGGGTGAATTTCCACCGCCTGCCTGAGTGTATCGAATGCAACCCCGTGGCGGTTTAACACCCGAAGCACATGATACGTACCCGATAATGCACCAAAATGCCACGGCTTCATTTGCAGGGTCATTTCCAAATCAGCCAGTGCGCCAACGAAGTCCTCCCTCAAGAATCGCACAAACGCTCTTTGATTGTAGGCTTCTATAAACTGCGGTCGCGACTCGATCAGTTGATCAAATAGTGCCTCCGCACCGGCATAATCATAAGATTCCCGTCGGCGCCTGCCATCATCGAGTAATTGTCGGGCCTGACTGTCCGGCGCTTCATTAAACCAGAATTCCCATAATTCGCCTTCTACATGCCGCCCCTCCTGCTGAGATTCAGCCCCGGCCAGTCGCTGGAGTAACTGCGCTTCAACCTCCGCTGGTATTGTGTCAGCAATGCCATGCCTGCTCGTAACACAGTTGAGCAAAAGACAGCACCCGACCAGTGTTAATTTCATCCAGTAACTCATTGTGATCTCTTTCTCACTGAAGGCTGTAACGCACAGCCGGCATGGTAGCGCAACATCACAAACCGATCATAATTTGAACACTCGGTCACAAGCACAAACGACGTGGCATTGCGGCAGGTGATGTTTGTCAGTTTTCTCAGTCAATCGGCTGCGTGATCAACCATCCGTTTTCAACATTCACCGGTCCAGATTAACCCGGCCGCGTCGTTACGGAATACAGCGTGTCAGCGGCAGCAGACGCACTGAAATATTGAATAGGTAAAGATTTAGTAGTTTGGAGGTGTAACTATCATGCAGGATCAACCCGCCACAAAACAGAAACACCAGTTTATATTCACCGGCCAGGGCACCGAATATTTCAAAATCTGGATAGTCAACATTCTGTTGACAGTATGCACACTCTACCTTTACTCCGCCTGGGCAAAAGTCCGCACACGGCGCTACTTCTACGGCAATACCATACTCGACGGCAGCACGTTCGAATATCATGCAACCGGCAAACAACTGCTGCCCGGCAGACTGATCGCACTGGCACTGGTACTGGTTATTGCGTTCGGCGAGGCAATCTCCTGGACACTTGTCGGTGCAGGATATGTGTTACTGATGTTACTCGCACCGTGGGCACTGTGCCGTGCCAGACTGTTCAATTGCCGCATGAGCAGTTATCGCAATGTCCGGTTCAACTTCGCCGGTCAGGCGGGTGTTTTCTATATCTATTTAATGCTGGTACCGCTTATTCCGGTGGTGCTCTTTGCATGCGTCGCGGGTGCCATGCACTTTGCCGGGTTACTGAGTGAAACCGCTACCGCTATTCTGATATCGATTCCTGTGTTGTTGATTTATGCGATTTTTCCATGGATTCAGGGAAAGCTCGCAGGCTATACCATTAACCATAGTTTTTTTGGCGTCAGTGCGTTTAATACACAGTTGTCTGCCGGAAAATTCACAGCCATATACGCAATTGGCGTACTACTGGCATCGGTCATATTCGCCCTAGCCGGTCTGGGATACTTTGCACTGATTCCGCTGCTGCCCTCTTTTGTAGGCAATCTGAATCTGGAAAGTCCAACCACAGGTACAGTTATCGTTACACTGATAGCGTTCTACGCAATCATGATTCCTGTGACCACCCTGGTAAAGGCCTACATTCACAGCAGATTAAGAAACTATCAGTTCAACAACACTACACTGGACTATAAATTCGAATTATCCTCAAACGTTGGAATGATGAAACTGTGGTGGTTAGAACTATCTAATCTGACAATCATCATTTTTACTATCGGCCTCGCCTATCCAT
>JAHDHK010000284.1 GCA_020631335.1 Chromatiales bacterium | reverse complement strand
CAGGCAGCGCATTAACAATGGCGAACAATACAGCAGCGACCACAATCGTGAACATCGCCACGCGCCAGCCAGCCGTCAGCATCACCGATGGCAGAACAATACCGGCAAGCACACCACCGGCCGGAGTGGCACACTGCTTTAGCGAAAACACCAGTGCGCGCTGCGATTTCGGTGTGACCTGCGCGAGCACCTGTGACCCGGTCGGATTAAGCGGACCTGAAGCCACACCGAGCATGGCAGCCATGGCGATGAGCGCCAGCGGTGAAGAGAAATACAACACCAGCACAGCCATGGCGGTGAGCAACAACATCAGCCGAAACAACAAACGTGCACCGAAACGATTGACCAGCTGCCCCGAAAACAAGCCGGTCACTGTGCTGGTTGCGTAAATTGCAGACACGTAAAACCCGACCGACTCCGGCGATATACGAAGGTCGGCTGATGCTACCGGTATGATCACAGACAAAGAATAAATTGCCATGGTCACTACTGCCTGCATCATGAAAATACAGATCAGCGGGTGCAACACTGCCCGTGACAGCGCAGGGAACAGGCTAGGCAAAAGTGCCTCGATCCAGTGCTGGATTCTCGTTGTTCAACTCAGACCATCGGTAAGTGCATCGGCAATGGCCTTGCCGCAAACGGTCGTGTCTGCTTTGCCACCGAGATCGGCGGTACGTAAATCCTCCTGTGCCAGCACAGCCTCAATCGCCGCCACAATAGCGTTAGCAGCTTCCTGCTGGCCGAGATGTTCCAGCATCATCGCACCGGCCCAGATCTGCCCGACAGGGTTGGCGATATTCCGGCCTGCGATATCCGGGGCTGAACCGTGGACCGGCTCGAACAGGGAAGGAAACTGCCGTTCCGGATTGATATTGCCGGATGGTGCAATGCCGATGGTCCCGGTACATGCCGGTCCAAGATCAGAAAGTATATCGCCGAAGAGATTTGACGCGACCACCACATCGAACCAGTCGGGATGCAAGACAAACTGTGCTGCCAGAATATCAATATGATATTTATCAACATTAATATCGGCATATTGCTTTGCCATGGCTTCTACACGTTCATCCCAGTAGGGCATAGTGATCGCAATGCCGTTGGACTTGGTGGCAGAGGTCAGGTGTTTACCGCGTTTTTGCGCAAGTTCAAAAGCAAATTTCAGAATCCGATCAACCCCGTAGCGGCTCATTACCGTTTCCTGCACAACTACCTCGCGCTCCGTGTCGGCAAACATACGACCGCCAATCGCAGAGTACTCACCTTCGGTGTTTTCTCGCACAATCATCATGTCGATATCACCCGGGCTGCGTCCGACCAGCGGTGACGGCACGCCCGGCATCAGGCGCGCCGGTCGCAGATTGACATACTGATCAAACTCACGTCTGAACTTAATGAGAGACTGCCAAAGCGAGGTGTGATCCGGTACGGTATCCGGCCAGCCGACTGCGCCGAAAAATATCGCATCAGCGTGACCAACCTGTTGTTTCCAGTCGTCCGGCATCATCTGTCCGTGCTCAGTGTAGTACTCGGCACTCGAAAAATGATGATGCGTCAATCGAAGCGTAAAATTAAAGCGCTTTGCTGCAGCTTCCAGCACACGCAGTCCTTCGGGCATCACTTCTTTTCCGATGCCATCTCCGGGTATCACTGAAATTTCAAAGGTGTTTGATTTCATCGTTCGCTCTCTCACGAGTACGCGCCGTCCCGCACACAAACGGGCTGGCAGGACGCATGGCATAGGGTGAAGGTTGGTTTTAAATGACTAATCGTAGAATCTGCTTCACCCGATACTGCCGCAACAAGCCTGAAATGCCAAACTTTGTCTTCTGCGTGATAGGCTAACCCGCATTATCCATAAGGATTCGCCATTCAGCGGCGTACCGCAAAACCGCTTGCCTGATCGAGTACCGGCCACGCGCCCATGCACCGGGCTTGATCCTGCAAGATGTGAGGTGATATTTTCGCTTGTCGGTGAATAGACAAACGGCTATTTCGTATAGGTTTTAATCACTCTGAAGCATGAATCAACACGGGTAAACGGATTCAATCATCCCGTCGCCCTGTAAAAAAGGCAGGCTAAGGATTGTCAGTGGCTGCACAAACTCGCGGCGGTAATCCTCAGTCACAATGAGGCAGCACTGCCGTCTTTTTAGTAAACGGAAGTTTCAACATGACCGGTTATCTTTAATGAGCACACCAG
Organism: Chromatiales bacterium; assembly: GCA_020631335.1. GTDB lineage: Bacteria > Pseudomonadota > Gammaproteobacteria > Granulosicoccales > Granulosicoccaceae. The sequence goes on along the minus strand of JAHDHK010000284.1, from coordinate 5,155 downwards.
AACAAGAACCCTTTGTGACTCTGCATGAGTTTGTGACCAAAGCCAGAGAGAATCTTGACGACAACGCCTGGGCGTATGTCATGGGTGGTGCAGAGACCGAATCTGCAGTCCGACGCAACCGCATGGCGCTGGACTCACTGGCACTGCGACCGCGCGTACTCAACGACGTCAGCACCATAGACTGCACCGCAACATTATTCGGTGTGGAGTCACGTCTGCCGGTTTTTCTGTGTCCCGTGGGCGGACTTGAAGCCCTGCATCCGGATGGTGCGCTGGCGGTAGCACAGGGCGCCACCGCGTTTAATGTGCCCATGCTGCTCAGCTCTGTGTCTACATGGTCACCGGCACAACTGCTGGAGCGCACACAAAACAAACTCGAGCTGGTTTTTCAACTATATGCCCGGGAAGATGCAGACGGTATTGATCTGCTGGTTGAACGCAGCAACGAACTGCAGCTGCCGGCTTTCTGCGTTACCGTCGATTCAGCACTCTACAGCAGAAGAGAGCGGGACATTGCAGCACGATTTGTGAAGCCCTGGCGTGCAAGGGGCGAGGGTAACTCAGCTTATTATCAGGCAGCGCTAAGCTGGAAAGACATCGATCGCATGAAAAGCAATCTGAATATGCCGCTGGTGCTTAAAGGGATTGCGACGCATGAAGATGCACAACTGGCCATTGACCACGGTGTCGATGTTATTTACGTATCCAACCACGGTGGCCGTCAACTTGACCACAGTGTCGGTTCAGCAGAGGCACTCGTCGAAATTGCAGAGGCGGTTAACGGGCGTGCGAAGATCCTGGTAGATGGCGGTTTTTGTCGCGGTACCGATATTGCCAAAGCACTGGCACTTGGTGCTGACGGTGTCGGTCTTGGCCGCATGATGTGTTACGCGCTTGCCGCCGACGGTCCTGCCGGAATAAACCGCATGCTCGAAATACTGGAAGAAGAATACCGGACAACACTGGGACTACTGGGCGTCCAAAGTAGTACACAGTTGAATTCAAGCCATGTGCAAAGTGCTGAAGCACTGCAATACGATAATCCGATGCTCAGTGCATTCCCGTTGCTCGATGGATTAATTGAATACACCACCTGATAAACATGCCGATAACAGGCACCGCATAACATTCCACCAAAACACACAAACTTTTGGCGAGTTCATTGAGTCAACGCTTACACTTTGATGTGCACGACGGGGCAGGGGAGCCCGTATTGCTTTTACACGGATTTCTATCCAGTCGGGCACAATGGCTGGCCAATCTTGAGGGCCTGCGACGTTTCTGCACACCGGTCACTGTCGAGCTATGGGGGCATGGTCGCTCCCCGATGCCGCATGACCCGGCGTTGGTGCACCCTCTGGGCTATGTTGAACAGTTTGAATATATACGCACATCAATCGGTGCCGATCGCTGGTATATCGTCGGCCAGAGCTTCGGCGCCGGGCTTACCCTGCGCTATGCACTGGAGCAGCCAGATGCAGTTTACGGCCAGGCATTTTGCAACTCCAACTCTGCCCTTGAGCATTATGATGGCACCAACAAAACAGCGCGTGCCAGAACCATCAGTGATGTTCTACTGAGCGGCCGCCCGCTGACCGAGCTCCCCATTCACCCATTAAATGCTAAACGACTGCCGGCCCCGGTAACAGCTGCACTGCAACAAGATGCCGCGTTGTTGCAACCCGATGCAATGCTTCGATGTTTAACACAAACCCGGGCTCACTTATCAGCACGCAGCAGATTTTCTGAGCTGACGGTGCCAACGCTTCTGGTCAATGGCGTATGGGAAAAGAGCTTTCAACAAACAGTCGAGTTCGCAAGAACCAACCTTGCCTCTCTACAAGTGGTTGAACTACAGGGTGGACATGCAATCAATGCAGAACAACCTGAAGCGTTCAATAGTGCCATTGAGTTACACTATCGCTCCTGCCTGCAACAATAACATCGCAGGCAGACCACAGATCAACAGACACTGCATTAACACAACAAACAAAGCAGCAAAGTGCCACCCCGGTGACTAATCAGCACGCTCCAGCTCTTAGAAAGGCTGGAGCTTAAACAACGGGCGCACCTTAACGGAGCAACGTCGCCATATGAATGATGTAACAACACTACTGAAATCTCACCGGTCCATTAGAAAATTCAGTGATCAGCCGGTAGACCAGGAAACGATAAATACCATCGTAGCCTGCGGCCAGGCAGCGGCATCATCCAGTAACGGCCAGGCCACCACCGTCATACAGATTAACGACACCGACAGCCGTCAGAAACTTGCTGAACTGGCGGGTAATCAGGCATATATCGCCAGTGCGGGGGCATTTCTGGTGTTTTGCGCAGACCTGAACCGCTCGGCCATTGCCTGCGAGCAACAAGGTGGTGAGTTGTCTCCCGGCATGACCGAGCAGTTTATTATTGCTACCGTAGATGTGGCATTGTTTGCGCAGAACTGCGTAATAGCGGCGGAGTCCCGGGGTCTGGGCATATGTTATATCGGTGCACTAAGAAACAATCCGGCTGAGGTCACCACATTACTTGAATTGCCGCAAAACGTTTATCCGGTTTTCGGTTTGTGTATCGGCTACCCCGAGCAGGACCCCGAAATTAAACCACGCTTACCGCTGGACGCGGTGTTGATGCAGGACAAATACAATGCTGAAAGTATCACCCCTGCGATTACCGCGTATGATGAACACCTGAGGGCTTATTATCTTTCACGCACCGGTGGTAAAAAAGACAGCTGCTGGAGTGAAGAAATGCTCACGCTGGTAGGCAAAGAGCGACGTGCACACATGCGCGAATTTCTACATGCCCAGGGCTTTACCCTGCGTTAGGCGTTACAGCGCAGTAAGTGCGCACGCTTCTACGCCAGTCTGGTCCAGCGCAGCACGCGCTGACCATCGCTGACCGGTCCGTTGTTCTTTATCGGCCGCAGCACCATTAGATCATCTTCAAAGGTAATGTCGCGAATCTGGTCAGTATCGAAAAACGCCGGATCAGCAGTGGCATCAACCCGCGTGATTAACTGTTTACCATCAAACTGGTACGAACCGCAGTATGAATTGTATTCGCGCCGCTGTCCGGCGGACAGTTCTTTTCTGCTGTCGCATAAGACACAGACCATACGACCGTCTTCCCGAAAAGTTAACACGCCCATACAGTGATCAGCACCGCCATAGGGTGGACTCAACAGTGTACCTTCTTCACTGATGCATTCCGTTTGCACTAATTGCCAGGTGCCGGTAATTGATCGCAAGATAATTCCTCCCAGTGCAGCCGTTACAGGTGTTGACGCCAAAAACTTTTTATAGGTTACCGCAAAATATTAACACACCCACCGACAACTGATGCACACTGATGCTGCAGCGCGGGCAAACATTCACGTGCGTATCGCTCATATGTGTTAGCTGCAGTACCCCGGGGCAACAGGCCATCACCACATTGGCAGCCACATGCTAAAACCTGCGGCAAAGTTGCATATCGATAGTGCTCAACAGAATTGTCGCTTAACTTTCCACAGTAATTTGTGAATAATGACGGTTATGTTGATTGACACCATCACAGACAGATAAAACCCCTGGCAGGTTATACGCGCGGCTGGAAACACCGGCACATCGAAGGTAAAAGGGCATACCCATGAAAATTGATATCGGCAGTTTCGGCATTAACATCGAAGTCAGCGGCAATCCTGAAGGTCCGCTGGTCATGATGGCGCACTCTCTGGGGTGCAGCCTGCGTATGTGGGATCCGCAGATGGCTTTACTGGAGCCGGACTTTCATGTGGTGCGCCTTGATATGCGCGGCCACGGCCTCAGTGACGCCCCCGAAGGCCCTTATACGCTTGATGAACTGGCTGATGATGTTATTGCTGTGATGGATAAGCAGGGTATAAAACAGGCTCACTGGGTGGGCTTGTCTATCGGTGGCATGTTCGGTCAGAGCCTGTTACTACGCTATCCCGAGCGATTTCTGTTAGCCGTATTGTGCGACACCATGAGCGCGCTGCCGCAAGGCGCCATGGATGTCTGGCGCCAGCGTATTGCCAAGGTTGAATCCGACGGACTGGGCTCAATTAAACAGGCGACGCTTGCGCGCTGGTTTACCGCAGACTTTCTCGCCACAGGCAATCCCGCAATCGATGCAGTGGGGGCCCAAATTGATCAAGCGACTGACGTTGGCTACCTGGCCTGTAGTCGTGCGATTACCGGGCTCAACTTTATAGATCTGCTGTCCGGCATAAACACCAGAACCCTGTTGATTGTCGGTGCTGAAGATATGGCCACTCCGGTCAGCGCATCAGAAGCAATGCATGAACGTTTACCGAACTCCGAGCTCGTTATCCTTGAAAATGCCTCGCATATTTCCAATGTAGAGCAGACCGACGCGTTTAACGCTGCGCTGGGGCCGTTTCTGCGTGAAACGGCAGGCCTTAACTAGCAGAGAAATAACCATGACTGAATTAGCAACAGAAAAGCTGTTTACACTGACCCTTGATGTGGAAACGCCACTGACATTACTGGGTGACACGCAAAACGGCAATCGGCGAATAGCCCGTGTCAGAGGGGGCGAAGTCAAAGGCAGTAAAATAAACGGTAAGGTACACGATGGTGGTGGCGACTGGCTGCTGATGCGCGCTGATGGCGTCCTGACACTCGATGTGCGCATTACACTGGAAACTTCAGACGGTGCACTGATCTTTATGACCTACTGGGGATTACGTCACGGGCCGGACGCCGTCATGGAAAGGCTTAACAGTGGCCAGGAGGTCGATCCGTCCGAGTACTACTTCCGGATTACACCACGCTTTGAAACCGGTGATGATCGCTACAAATGGTTAAACGAACTGGTGGCTGTAGGCACCGGTCATCGACTGCCTGACGGCCCGGTATACCAGATTTACAAAGTCCTTTAAGCGACTGTATTCAGGTATCACCCGCGTGTACTCTAGGACGTAAAGAACAACTGAAAGCATTCACAAAAGCGCCGGCAGCAAACCATAGACAAGTGCGTCAAAGACAAACGTGCTAATCACAGCCTGGTAAACGCTTTTTAATTGCCACATACAGCGGCTGCTTTATGTAATGTGGCTACCATTGACTGGCAAGGCATGCATCTAACAGACTGTTGAAAACTTTTACGCAAGTTATTGTCCTTGGTT
>JAHDHK010000283.1:5410-7426 GCA_020631335.1 Chromatiales bacterium | reverse complement strand
CGTATTGGAACGATTCTGTGCTGGTCAAGCGCTTACTCGACCTGGGGGCCACTTCGTTGTTATTTCCGATGATTCAAAATGCTGAAGAGGCAGCGCAGGCGGTGGCTTCAACACGTTACCCGCCGGATGGATTCCGCGGTGTAGCACTGACACACAGAGGCAATAAATTCGGTCGTACGTCGGACTATCTCGAGCGAATTCACGACGAAGTCTGTGTGATCGTCCAGGTTGAAACCAAAGCCGCACTTGACTGTGTAGAGGAGATAGCCGGGGTCGATGGTGTCGATGGTGTGTTTTTCGGTCCGGCCGATATATCGGCTGACTACGGAAAACTGGGTCAGACGATGGATAATGAGGTGTGGGACGGAATCAGAGCCGCCGCTGAGAAAGTTACAAAAGCAGGTAAGCCGGTGGGTACGCTGGTCACGGATCCCGTGTTTGCGTCGGAGCTGCTAACGACCGGGTTCAGCTTCGTTGCCTGCGGAACAGATGCAGGACTGCTGGCTCGGGGTGCTGACCAGCTACTCGCAAAGGTGAAGGAAGGGATCTCATAGGGCTTTACAGTACGACTGTACAAAATGCAGCCCGGCATTAGGCTATGACGGGTCGAGCAACTGCACCATGCTCAAGTCGGCACCGGCTGGCACTGATGACCGGTGTCGGTTTGGCTTTTTGCAGCGTATACCACGCTGCACCAGCCAAAAAATAGAATCAACCTGCGCTGGCTGTGAGCGCTTCGTCTTCCATTTTGTTTGGTGTTTCTTCAATTTGCTGTTGTGCCGCGATTTTCTGGTAGATCTCTTCGCGGTGGACAGCAACTTCCTTAGGTGCGTTGATTCCAATACGAACCTGATTGCCTTTAGAACCGAGTACAGTGACGGTGACTTCGTCACCGATGGTCAGAGTCTCTCCGACTCTTCTTGAAAGGATAAGCATAACTAACGTCCCTTTTAACTGTTGAACAGCAGTAAACAAATACGATTGAGGAGCTTATGACGCTGACGGCGTGCTGTAAATAATCTAGAGATAGTGTTCACTGAATGTTGCAATCTATTGACCGCAGAGCCGTGTTTTACCGAATTAAACTGGGTAAATGTTTGCCTGTTCACATCTGTAACTCTTTGTGACAGTTGAAAATTCCGATTTTAATGCTGATGAATGTCCGTGTTAGATGCGCGACGATTCGACAACAATATCAGGTGGGTCGATGATCTTGTCCGGCGTTCAGGCAGCGGATAATCGGGGCCGCTGATTCGAGTGGGTAATGGGGCGGTCAGGATGGGGGAATGTGATTCACCCGAAGTGAAATGTGCGGGAGAGACTCAGCGCGCTCTGACCCACTCGATCCCTGCGTGCCGCCTGCCTAACAGTGAAATAAGCGACGCTGAGCTGTATACCGTTAGAAAAGCCAGCGTGGCCATTGGATTGTGCAGCATGGTTGTCAGGCTTCTTCTGTCCAGTTTGAGCCTGCGATTGTCACTGGACAGCAATGTGGGAAAACGCCGTTGCAATTCGCGATTTCCTTTTATCCAGCGTGCTCTGACCTTTATCAGTGCGATTAGGCCCTGAGGAACTGGCCATTCGTACGTGGCGGTGAGTTTTCTGCGTTGCTCGCCGGTAAAGTGCATACGGACGAATTTGTCGTCTGAATGCAAAAGAGGAAATTTGCCCCACAACTCGCGACCACGCTCGTTGACACCATAGCAACCAATCCCAGTAACAGAGTCCCGGATGTACGGCATTGTTTTCCAAATCAGACCGTAGGCATTGCTGAAGAATGACTGCCCTTTGGAAATAGTCAATGAGCCACTGAAGTATACCGGTGCATTTATGTTAAGCAGCTGCTGCGCCTGTCTGAGGAGGTCCGGGCCGCATTTAACATCAGCATCGAGGTACAAACGTGAAGGGTAAACAGCCCTGGCATCGGCGTAGTTCAATGCTTCATTCTTGGACTGTGCGGCGCTTTCCAGCACGCGGTAGAGGTAGCCCTTTTTCACCAGCTGCGCTTCGAAGCTG
>JAHDHK010000283.1:0-5400 GCA_020631335.1 Chromatiales bacterium | reverse complement strand
CAGCGTATTATCAGTGCAGCCGTTAACGCTGATCAGTATTTCGGCGGCAGACCTCGTTGTTTGATTCAGCAGGCATCGAAGGCAATCGGCGATGACTGCTTCTTCGTTGCAAGCCGGGATAATTATACTGAGCATAAATCGTTAAAACTGACAGCGAGAGTCTGTAAAGTGGGGGTGAGCACGGCAAAACGTCAGCCGTGTTTAATGGTGGCAGATGGAGCAGGGTGACGGTGTTAAGAATTGCTACATGTTTTCGCGCACCACAACGATAATCACCTCGTTAGCCGTTTATGTTGCGCTGAGTCAGCGATCACGAAAACGTGCTTTACGAGGCTGTATCGGAAGGCTTGCGCAATCCGGCTGTAGGCATTTGTCTCTGGTAGTCGGGCTTTATGATGTTGAAAGCTGTTCCAGTGCCGTAATTTCCTGAACCAGTCGCTGCTTGACTGAAGGGCGCAGCTGATACTGTTGCATGAGCATACCGTCGCCGGAAAACAGAAACCCCATGTTTCGATGATTGATCGGGTCATCTGAGTCTGCCACCGCCTCGGCCAGCAACCTGAAATTGTCTACTAAATTGTGTGTGTTTTCAGGATTGGTCTTCGCAAATTGCCAGTTGTGCAATGAGATATTGAACTTGTTGATATAGTCTTCTATCGCTTGTTGTGTATCGACAATCGGTGACAGGGATACCGACACAATTGCCAGTTCGAGGCTCGGGTCAAGTTGCGATTGAACCTCGCGTAATACCGACGTTTGTAAGGGGCATGCATTCCCGCAACTGGTAAAGAAAAAGTTAACCAATACCACTTTGTCTTTAAAATGGCCGGCTTTTATTTTTTGCCCTGACTGATCACGCAGTCCTGCCTGCGTGAGTAGCTCCAGCGAATAGGGCGTATACGCCCTGGCTGTGCTGTTAGTGGTAAAGAAGAAAGCAGCGAACGTTGCTGTCAGCAATAACAATCCGACAACATACCTGACTAACGTATGGTGTTTCAGTGAAGGCACGGTGTTTCTGGCAACTGTCATGAATCAGATCTCTTCAACATAACAGACATCAATCAGTGTCGTGTCTTCGGAATAAAAAGTAACGGCACTGGAGGTGCTTGACGCTGGTGCAGTTAAGGTGGATTCGTAAGTCTGGTATTGTCCCGGGCCGATCACATTGACTTCTGCTTCCAGTTGATTGTAGCGCGCGTCGGCCATTTGCAGGGTAATGCTGGAGTAGTCTGAGCCTTGTGATCTGGCAGAGCATTGTAGTTTGTACTGTTTGCCCGGCACCACCGGAAACTCCTGATAGATACAGCCGGCATTGGAAATTTGCAGTGCATTCTCACCGTTGGTGGTGTCTTCAATGACTTCGGTCAGCTGTGCTCCGGAGCAGTCTGACCATCCGGTTTTGTTTTGATCAAAGTCTCCGTTGGTGAGCAGGTTTGTCACCGGAGTAACCGGTGGCTCTACCGGTGGTGGCGCTGGCTGTCCGGTATCCGTACGCACGACACATGAGTCAAAATAGGCAGGTCCTTCCGAGTAGAGTGTGACTGCTGAAAATGCTGCATTGTCTGTGGCTTCAAGTGTGACTTCATAGCTGTTGTACTGTCTGGAGGTGACGGCTTCTGATAAAGATACCTGCTCATTGTAGGCTTGATCGAGCATGTTCAATGACACGCTGGAATAAGACAGATTTTGTACGTAGGCATCACAACTGAGCGTATAAGTCTGGCCGGGTGTCACTGGAAACTCCTGATACAAACAGGCCCCGGACTGTTGGGTGAGGGCTTGTTCACCGGCGTTGGCATTGCTACTGGGGGCCGATAGTGAAGCATCAGAGCAATCGAGCCAGCCGGATTTACCTGACTCGAAACCGCCGTTGACTAACAAATTGTTGTTGTCTGCAGGGTCGGGTGTATTGGTCGGTGGTTCCGGCGTATCGGCCGGGTCGTATCCCAGGTGAATCATCGCGGCTTCAGATGGTGTGCCCTGTTCGTTCACCACAAAAATCATGTAATAACCCGGTGTGGCAATAGTGGGGCTTGCCGGTATTTCTGTTGCCAGTACACCCGCTGTATTGCTGGTGAAAGGCAATTCTATGTAGCGCTGTTCCATGTTAAAAGAATGCGTAACAGCGGCGGTCTTCACCATCGAAATTTTTGCGATATCAGCGGCATCGGTAGTGAGTTGTATCGTTTGGCCATATGCCGCCTGCTGCGGTGCCCAGGTTATCTGCGGTCTGGTGGCAGGCGAACCGTTTTCGTTGAATAAATAGGGGGGGGCAAAAACTTCACTGTTTAAGTTAATGACCGGTCCTGGGTTACCACCACCGGTGATCATGACGGTTGCATCTTTTAACAACACAGAATTGGAGTGATAAAGACGTGGCCATTTGAATTGTGAAAGCACGGTCCACTCTTCAGTGTCCGGATCCCATAACTCTGGGTTGAGTGCCGCGGTGACGGCATCATTCACTACTCTACTGCCTCCTGTTACCAGCACTGTGCCATCAGCAAGTACCTGTGCATTGGGCCAGGCAGTACGGGACATTTGCATATCGCTGGTTGCACGAACTTCGGGTGTTGTGCCGTTTATATCTATTAGCACAGCGGCTTTGCCATCAGAAACGTTGCCGCCCAATTGCATAATTTTTCCGGGGCGATACATCAATGCAGTGGCCTCTGACAGTGTCGCAAACTCTGAAGGGTAGGTGAGGCTTTTCTGGATCGAACCCGATCCCTGTGTGTCGAGGTAATACAGATACTCTCCCGAGATGCCGAAAACACGCCCGTCCTCCGCTACCCAGATGCGAGGGTATGACCATTCAAGCCCTGCCATATTAGCGCCGAAGAGAGACCGCCATTCATTGGTGTCCGGGTTATAGATTTCGGGGGTGTACACAGGCACACCGGCTATATCCCGTCCGCCGGCAACCAGAATTTCACCGTTGGGTAATGTCAGCGTTGTCGGGTACCAGCGACGATAACCCATATCCGGGGCGCTGGTTAATTCATCGGTAACCGGGTCATATATCGGAACATTGGCGATGCCGGCGTTGTCAGAGTCGAGTTCTGTACCCCCGGGCATGAGTATGCGGCCGTTTTGCGGCATGACGATTGATGCGTTGCAGAAGGACCAGACGTCCTGATCACTCCTGAATGTATTGTGTGCGCTTGCAGCAGCACCCTGTGAAAACGACCATAAGTCGTAGTCAAAATCACTACCGGTTTCAGAGCCGAATCCATAGGTCATTAAATCGCCCTGTGGAGTCATGGTGGCGTGTGTCGCCTGTAGGGGCCAGTCAATCGGGTTGCTCCAGCGGCCTGCTGTGGCCGGAGATTCATTACACACCAGTCCGACGCCGCGTAATTCGTTATCCGCACGCCCCTGAATGCCGGTAGAAACTGCGCCGTTACCGCAGTGCTGATCTGCGTTGCTTCCACCCGTGGCTCTGCCGACAACAGCAGAGGTTAAAAGCTCCCCGGTACTTTGGGTTTTGTTAATCAGGGTTTTGCAGTGAATCTGCAGAGAGGCGACTGTGTCGCCCTGGGTCACGCCGCTTATGCCAGTGACAGCTGCACCGGAAGGGCACTCGAGGGAAAATGGGGTTCCACTGGAAATACCGGTGGGCGCACCTGTGGGTTGAGGTGCGCTAAACCAGCTTCCATCGCTTGCTACAGTGGTACACGGTAATTTGACTCACCTGGTTGTTGCTGGCAAAGCCTTCAATACCGGCCAGCACCTGACCGTCAAGGCAGTCTTGTCGATATTCGGTGCCGGTCACATTACTGCCGATCAGCGCAGTGCTGAGGGACAGGGGGCCGCGTACTGGCACTGCAAAGCCCAGTCCCGGTTCATAGGGCACGGTCGGGCTGTCGGTGGTTTCCATGGCAAAGAAATCGACTGTTTCAATGCCGTTTTCTCCGCCGGTGTTATCACCGGTCGCGGTGTTTCCTCCAAGCGGTTGCAAAGTACTGCCGTTATCACAGCCGGCAATTGCTGTGGTCAGACACAGCAAAGTGAAAAGATGCAAAGGCTTTACGTGCCACATAGGGTTGCTGCTTATGGTCGGATGTTTTTCCGACGCGGCAACTTTCATACCGCGCTTAGCGCCCGGCTGCTTTGTTAACTGTTGGTGATCACGCGTGGCGAGGAATTGGCCGCTGATTTTGGCGAGGTGTCATCCGTTAGCGTTGCTACCCATGCACTGCCGCTGCAAAAATCCTGCTTAGCAGAATCTTGACGGGTTGAGCAGGTCAACCACTTGTTTATCGATGGCCGGGAATAAATGGTTTGATGGTGCATCTTCAGCGATAAGAAATCTGCAGATGGCCGCCATTGCCGGAGACGTCTGTATGCCGTAGCCGCCTTGTCCTGCCAGCCAGAAAAAGCCCTCGGCCTCTGCGGCGAAGCCGACGGCGGGGTCGCCGTCAGGGGTAAATGTCCTCAGCCCTGCCCACTGATGCTCCACTCTGGTGACGTCGTAGTCGATGTATTTCTGGAACTCGTCAATTCCCCCGGCAACGTCTATGTCAGCAGGCCAGGCGTCGTGAGGCTCAACCGGTGTTTCGTCTGCCGGTGACACCATAAGTCCATTGCCAAAAGGAGTGCAGTAGAACCGTTCACCGACGCCAAAGACCATTGGCCACTGTGCCATGTTGGCACTTTCAATAAATGGCACCAGTGCAGCTGTTCTGCGTTTCGGCTGGACGCCGAGCGGTGTAATACCGGCCAGTTGTGCGATGCAATCAGCCCAGGCGCCGGCGGCGTTGATAATAATATCGGCCTCGTAAGTATGGTGTTCGGTTTCTACCTGCCATTTATCACCGAGCTTGCTCAGTGCATTGACCCGGGCATTGCAAATAAGGTTACCCTGACAGCGTTTAAGGTGTCTTATATAGGCCTGGTGCAGCGAGTCGACGTCGATATCCAGCATGTTATCGGTGTACAGGACAGACGCCACGCTGTCCTGCTTTATCAGTGGGACCAGTTGCCGTGCGTCTTCCATGGTTAAGCGCTGCATGCCAAGTGCGAGTTGCTTTTCGATCTCTGCTTCATCCCCGGGTAAGCCCAGCATCATCTCTCCCTTGGGAGAAGTGAAAGCGCTGCCCGAGAACATGGCATCAGGGGTGGCAAGCAGCGGCAGCGACAGTGCAGTGAGTTGCTGAATGATCGGGGGGCCGTAGAAGGGTGCCCAGGTTGCGGCCGAGCGTCCGGTCGCGTGGTAGCCGGGATGTGATTCCTGATCAAGCACGGTCACTTTGCAGCAGTCTGCCAGTGCAGCAGCGGCAGATGTGCCTGCTATTCCAGCGCCTATGACGACAATATCAGTAGTCTTATTCATATTGGTTAAAGCTTCCGGTGTTCACCCCGGGGTTCGTGGCTCTGTATTGCCTGCCATATTTTTAA
>JAHDHK010000282.1:726-7429 GCA_020631335.1 Chromatiales bacterium | reverse complement strand
GATCTTCATTGATCTTGAGCTGTCTTTTGATCTTTGAAAAATCTCTTGCCGCAAGCATCTGCAGGTGATCGCCAATGAGTTGCTTGCATACTTCTATGTGAGGACTGGTGTCCATTTCCTGCAGCTGGATCAACATGCATTCGCGTGTGTCTCTTGAGCCGCAGCCGATCGGGTCGAGCTGTTGTATCAGTCGAAGTATGGCTTCGACTTCTTCTTCGGATATATGATCTTCGGGGTTGTCATAGTTATCGTTGACCGCTTCGAGAATAACCTCGATTGGATCTTCGAGATAACCGTTATCGTCGATGCAGTTGATAATAGTGGCTGCGATGACCTGATCGGATTCACTGAGTGAACGCAGTTGCAGTTGTTCGAGCAGATGGTCCTGCAGGTTGCCGCCACCGGCACTGGTATACTCGGTGAAGTCGCGCTGGTTTTCTTCACCAGCCTGCATTGAACCGGCACCATAGGCTGGCTCATAGATATCTTCCCACGCGCTGTCGACAGGCAGTTCGTCGGGAATGTCAGGTGTGGCTTCAGAGACTTCTACTGCTTCTGTAAACTCTTCGAGTCGTTCGACACTGAGGTCATCTACCGGGAAGTCATCGTCTGCTTCAGCTGCTTCTTTTTCTGCCTGTTCCTGTTTGTTTGATTCACGTTCGTTATCGCTGCGCATTTTTGCAGCTTCTTTATCGGAGTTGTCTTCTGACTCTTCCTGTACTTCCAGCATCGGGTTGCTTTCGAGTGCCTGCTGGATTTCTGTTTGCAATTCCAGTGTTGAAAGTTGCAATAACTTAATGGCCTGTTGCAGCTGCGGCGTCATCGCCAGCTGCTGGCCTATTTTCATTTGAAGCGAATTTTTCATACGTGCGCTATATCCATTGTGACTGGTACAAACGGCCTGTTTTTATTTGTCAGCAACCTTGTAGCGATTGCCGATTTCATATGCCGGCATTCCTCGGTGGGTGTTCGCCCAATGCCGGTACCGTCTTGTTTTTTATTGCGTCGAAGCTGCCGGTAAGCAGATTGCGCTGCATGGATAAAGTATGGTTCAAAAGTGTCTAACTGCAATGTCAATTGCACAATAAATGTTGTCTGTGGGATAGCTCACAAAGTGTTCAGGTTATTGGACAACAAGTTGCAGTGATGTTGGGTTACACACGTCCAATTGTTGGCGCTCTGTCACGTTTGTGACTCTGTTTTAGCAGTGCAGAGAGCATTGTTTGTCAAGCTTTGTTTGTGTCTATCGTAGCGCGTAATTGACTCAATTACTGCGGTGCGGGTGGCAATGCGATGACACGTGCTGTGTATTTGCTTTTGTGTGATAAGTCTGGCACGGGTCTGTGGTGTTGCAGCCAGTGGTCACTTTATTGTTTTGTCGTGAAATGTGCTGTTATTCAGTGTGATAACAGACAGAGGTTAGAGTGTAAAACTCTCGCCGAGATAGACTTCTCTGACACGCTGGTTTTCAAGTATTTGAGTAGCGTTTCCTTCGGCAATGACTTTGCCGTCACTCAAGATATAAGCACGTTCGCATATTCCCAGTGTTTCCCTGACATTATGATCGGTGATCAATATGCCAATGCCGCGTGCTTTGAGATGTTCGATAATTTTTTGAATGTCGATTACGGATATTGGATCGACACCGGCAAACGGTTCGTCGAGCAGAATAAACTCGGGGTCAGCGGCCAGTGCTCTGGCAATTTCCACGCGACGCCTTTCTCCACCTGACAGACTCATGCCCAGGCTGCTGCGGATGTGGGAGATCTGCAGTTCTTCGAGCAGGCTTTCCAGTATTTCCCGATAGTGGGATTTGGCCAGATCTGCGCGGTACTGGAGTATCGAGATGATGTTTTCTTCGACGGTGAGCTTGCGGAAGACGGAGGCTTCCTGTGGCAGATAACCGACACCCAGTCGTGCGCGTGCATGCATCGGCGTGTTGGTGATGTCTTGATCATTCAGTGTGATCATGCCGCCGTCGGGCTTGACCAGACCGACCACAATATAAAAACAGGTGGTTTTACCGGCACCATTGGGACCGAGCAGTCCGACGACTTCGCCACGGCTGACATCGAGATTCACCCCGGTCAGGATCTCGCGTTTGCTGTAGGACTTCTTTAAGTCATGTGCGACAAGCATGGGATCCTGAACTTTGGTGAGGGCGGGGCCTATCGGCCCGGTTGTAAAATGATACTGACACGGCCCTTTTCGTTACCGGCAGCTTTGAAGGTCAGTTCGGTCATGTTGTAGTTGATGCTGTGACCGGTGAATTTCTGCCCGGGACGCTCGAGCGCTGCATTGCCCTTGAAGGTGATCTCGGAGGTTTCGGTGTTGTAGGAGATCTGATCGCTCTGCCCGCGCAGTAGCTCGTTGTTTTCGGTCAGTTGCTGGAAGCGGATAGGGGCACCACTGCCGGTAATGCGAAAAAGCGCGTTGTTTTTCAATTCTACTTTGATTCGCTCGGCTTTGATGACCATTGAGCCTTGTGTGATTTCAACGTTACCGGCAAGTACCTGGGTGCCGGCCTTTTCATCGTATTCGGATGTGTCAGCGCTGATATTGATCGGCTTGTCGCGATCGGCAGCGGTATTGGCGAGTGCCTGCGAAACACAGGCTGCGGCGGCCAGGATGCCGGCAATCAGTGCGCAACGCAGCAATGCTGTTGTGTTATGCAGGGGGTGAGTGCGGGTGTTGCTACGGCACGGCATAGTTGGCCTCCACGCCTGATTGGAATTTCAGGATACCGTTATCGAGGTCTGCCTGCATTTGATTGGCTTCGAATGACCAGTGTTTGCCTTTGATGCTCACTGGTTGCGGTGCCTGCATTTGCCTGCTGCGGGTATCGATGTCGATGCTGTCGGTGGTGACATTGACCGGTGGGCTATTGCGCCGGACATGGGTTAACTGTACGTCGCCGACCAGTTCCAGTGTTGAAAAATCGGGTGACAGAAAGCCGGTGTCGGCGCTGCCGGACCATTGCTGGTTGTCTTCTGCAGACATGAGCACGACCGGCGAGTCGATGATGGAGTCGTTGCCGTTAACAAAATGCGCCAGTGACTGACCCTGCAGTCGATATACCTGACCTTTGGCATTGTTGACGTTGGTAATGGTGAATTCCTCGAGCGTGTAATCCGTCTGGTTTTCCGCCATTGGCACAGTCGACTGCGCCAGTGTTTCTGTGGGCTCCTGATCGTCCAGCCACTGCCATGACACCACTGCAAAAATCAGTAGTGCAAGGATCAGTAGGGCATTGGCGAGTTTACGGGGCATACCGCTAAGCGCTGGGAATGGATGGTCATTGTAACGGCAACAGCTGTCCGGCGACCAACCGGTTTTCGAAAGCGTATTGTGTCGGCACTGCTGTGGCTGAATTTTTTGCCGGGAGCAAACGACTTCAGCAATGTTAAATCAGGTTGTGGTTAACCAGCGTACCGGGTGTTGCTGTTACACGAGATAGCGTTCGATGGCCTGTTGATACAGGTTTTTTGATTTGAGAATAAATTCGCAGGCATCTCTAACTGCGCCGTTACCACCTTTGCGTGTACTGACCCAATGGGCCACTTCGGCAATTTCGGCGCAGGCGTCGGGGACTGTCAGCGCCAGGCCGACGCGCTTCATGGGGGGCATGTCGATGATGTCATCGCCCATGTAGGCGATCTGATCAGCTTGCAGATTGAGCTTTTGTTGCAGTGTTTCAAATGCGCTGAGTTTGTCTTTCTGGCCCTGATATACGTGCTCGATATCGAGTTCGGCACAGCGGTGTTCAACCACTTTTGACGTGCGGCCGGTGATCACACCGAGGCTGATACCCGCGTTCGCGAGCATGCGTATGCCGAGTCCGTCTGTTGCATGAAAGCGTTTGCTCTCCTGTCCGTCGTCACTGCGGTAGAGCCCGCCGTCAGTAAAGACTCCGTCGACATCGAAGATGACCAGTTCGATTTTGCCGGCGCGCTGTTCTGCTGTCATGAGGGTGTCGCTGTTCAAGAGGTTTATACCTGCACCACACCGGCCTGAAGTAAGGAGTGCATATTCAATGCACCACAGACCTTGCCGTGATCGTCAAGCACCGGAAGTGCATAGATCTTGTGTTTTTCCATCAGTTCAAGGGCTTTTACCGCCGGCTGGGACGCCTCTACGTGGTGTCCGCCGGGTGTCATCAGGTCTGCGATAACGGTGGTATGGATGTCGATGTTGCGATCCAGAGCCCGCCGCAGATCGCCGTCGGAAAATACCCCGAGCATGTTGTGATGTGTGTCGGTGACAATCAGAAAACCAAGCTGGCCGGTATTCATTGCTAACAAGGCATCTTTTAGCGAAGCACCGGATTCAACAGTCGGCGTGGCGCTGCCGGCAGTCATGATATCGGCAATGCTGAGCAGGAGTTTTTTGCCCAGCGCACCGCCTGGGTGTGTTCGGGCGAAATCGTTTGCGCTGAAGCCGCGCAGGTTCAGCACAGCCACAGCCAGTGCATCGCCCATGGCGAGCGTGGCGGTGGTGCTGGAAGTGGGCGCCAGTCCCAGTGGACAGGCTTCTTGTTTAACTGAAATGTCGAGATGGATCGATGCGGCTTTGCCCAGTGATGATTGCGAGCGTGCCGTGAACGCAATAAGTGTGTTACCCGTGCGCTTCAGTAATGGCAGAATGGTTTTCAGTTCGTCGGATTCACCGCTGTAGGAGATCGCGATGACCACATCACTGGCGGTGATCATACCGAAGTCTCCATGACTGGCTTCCGATGGATGGACAAAAAACGCGGGTGTGCCGGTGCTTGCCAGGGTGGCGGCAATTTTGTTGGCGATATGCCCTGATTTACCGACTCCGCAAACGACGACCCGACCGCTGCAATTCAACAGTGCGGTGCAGGCGTTGAGAAAATTATCGTCAAGGCGGTTTTTGAGCTGCTGTACGCTGTCGGCTTCGATCTCAAAGACCCGTCTGGCCAGGGACAGGGTGTCTGCGGATTGCTGATCGCGCCGGGAGGCAGGCGGGGCAGGGCGCTGCGCCGGATTGTCCAGCACCGCGGAGTCGTCATTCACTGATGGTTCACTTCAGTCGAGATCGTCGAGTAAGTCTAACTCGTCCGGCGGGTACGCGGGTGACTGAGTATCTGATTTGTCACTTGTTGCCTCGAATTGATCCAGCTCGTCTAATTCATCGAGTTCATCGAGTTCATCGAGTTCATCGAGTTCATCGAGTTCATCGAGTTCATCCAGATCATCGAGCTCGTCCAGTTCATCTGCGTCGGATTCTCTGGAGGATTTTGATGTTTGTGCTTCTGTCCGGCGGGCGTCGTGTACTTGCTGCCGGCGCCAGTTAAGGTAGCTGTCACGGACAAATATGTAGGGGTCGAGGCTGGCAGTGTCGAGAATTGAAGAGGCGGCCAGCAGGTTTGAGCGTGCATTGACGACATTGAGTACCACCAGCTTTCCTCGAGCCGCTGTCGGTACCCTGGAAGAATTCAGTGGCTCTATCTGGCTGTCGCCCAGTAGCCCTGCAGTGCTCCGCAGTGTTTGTGATCCGAAAAAGGGCAACACCAGATAAGGGCCTTCGGGCACGCCCCAGGCTCCGAGGGTCTGACCGAAGTCTTCGTTGTGACGCTCGAGATCGAACTTGGTGGCTACGTCGAAAATACCCCCGATACCGATGGTGGTGTTGACGGCGACGCGAGCTGTGTCCATCAGTCCCTGTTCGAATTTGCCTTGCAGAAACGAGTTTGCTGCAACCGATACATCACCCAGGTTACCGAAAAAATTGCTGACGCCGCGACGGACAAAGGTGGGGGTGACTTTACGGTAGCCGGTAGCAATAGGTTTGAAAGCAGCTTTGTCGAGCGTGTCGTTGAATTTGTAAACGGCCCGATTGACCTTTTCGAACGGGTCTTTAATTTCGGTAGGCGCAGGGCGGGAGGTCGCGCAGCCGCTGACGAACATTACGCTCAGTATCAGTACCCAGACTTTAATCATCACCCGCATGTTTGTCGTTTTTCTTGTATTAACTGATGGTCGACCTGGCGAAAAGTTTAGCGCAAAAATGAAAAACTGTGTCGCGGTATTCTATGCAGTACCGTGCCGGTGCAATTCGCAAATCCTGTTTGGATAAATCGATTTTCTTCTTAAGATCGTGCACTTTTCCCGCTAAAAGCCTCTGTGGCCTGTTTGCATACTAGATCAGGATGAACGTATCTTAAATTACAGTTACTACCAGATTGTGCGCTCTTGCCGAATACTGTGTTCGCGAATGTAAAGCGAAAATGAATGACGATATGGAATATCGTTTGAATCTCTTGAAATTGAAAGGGCGTACATACACATTTTCAAGTGGCGGTGCGATAACATTTTGTTACGAACTGCGTTTAAAGCAGCCGTTAAGGTTAGTTGTACTAAAGTTATTGGCTGCCTCCGCTCTGTTTGCACTACGGGCAACGTTGAGCGGATGCCGACACATTTACAGGGAATATCCGATGAAGCAGATGCTTGCTGCAGTAACCTTTTTTCTGGCGACATTGCCCGGTGTGCTACTGGCTCACCCTGCCCAGGATCTCGTCAAAGACGTGACCGACAAATTTATTGCCGCCCTTGAGAGTCCTGAGGCTAAAGGCGACAAAGCCTTCATCCAGAAGGCGGTTGATCGCGATGTGCTGCCACACATTGATTTTGAGTCGATGACTAAACTGACCGTCGGAAAAGCCTGGAAGACGGCATCG
>JAHDHK010000282.1:0-716 GCA_020631335.1 Chromatiales bacterium | reverse complement strand
AAACACTGGTCAGCGAATTCCGCGCGTTTTTGCTCGGTACCTACACCACTGCACTGGATCAGTACTCCGGCCAGGCCATGGAGTTTCTCCCTTATGAAGCCGGAAAAAGAGACGACCGTGCCGAAGTGCGGACACTGTTCAAAGACCCCGGTGCCAGTTCGCCCATCCCGATCGACTATAAGCTGCACAACAAAAATGGCCCGTGGCTGATCTACGATATTAAAGTGGAGCAGGTCAGTCTGGTACTTGGCTACCGGTCAGAGTTCGGTGCGCAGATCGATAAAGGCGGCATCGACGGGTTGATCAACGTGTTAAAAGAAAAGAACAAGCAGTAGCAGGAACAATTGCTGCCGGCTCGATCGGTGGTTGTCCCCGTTCGCTGGTGGTTAAGGTGGTCGAGGGTCATGTTCATGTGTTGAAAAGCCCAATGCATCTGTGCCTGGTAATGCTGGAAACAGCTTTGCTCACGCGTCGGGCTTTTTATGTGAAATTGCGAGTGTTTCGCGAGCTCACCGTGGATTTCTAAAGCGGAAAATAGTGTGGTAGACACGCGCACGGCTGTTTATCGGCTGAGCTGCAAAGTCCTCCATCCTTTTTGTCTTCGGCGACCTGCGTAATCCGGCAGGGCATTGCCTTTTTTGCTGCTATTGCCCTATTAGCTGACGCCACCGCTATGAATGAGGCCGGCTAATCCGTTATCATCGCGCCATACCGGC
>JAHDHK010000014.1 GCA_020631335.1 Chromatiales bacterium | reverse complement strand
TGCGCGGGGTTTGACCCAGCTGATACCTGGTTCTGATTCTACCCAGGCTGCAAGGGTGGCCAGGTTTCCACGGGTGATGGTGTGGCTGCGCTTAAGCAGTTGGTCTGCGTGTTCCAGAGCCATGGTGGCGAAGTGGTCGTCAATGACACCGACAGAGATGGTGTCGTAGTCGCGATGGATCATGATGGTTTCATGCAGTGCCTGCGGCGCGGTTATCCATCCCAGTCTCAGGCCGGCCAGGGAAAAGGCTTTCGAGGTACTGGCAGTGCTGATACCTTTTTCATAGATGTCGGCAATAGAGGGGCTTAATCCGCTGCCGGTTTGATCGGTACCCCGGTAGACCTCGTCACACAGTATCCATGCATCCGCAGTACGGGCGATATCGGCGATGGCTTCCAGCATGGATTCATCCATCAGCGCGCCGGTAGGATTGTTGGGATTGTTGATGGCGATCAGTGTGGTATTCGGAGTGACAAGCTCACGCAGATGGTTTAGATCGGGAAGCCACTGATTGCTTTCCTGTAGCTGGAGTGACTCAACCTGTGCACCGATACTGGCAGGTATTGAGTAGTGCTGCTGGTAGGTGGGAACCACCGCGACGACGCGGTCGCCGGCACTGACCAGGCTTTTATGCACCAGCATGTTAGCGCCGATAGTGCCATGTGTGATCACTATGTTGTCAGGGCTTTGCTTTTGATACAGCGCAGCAATGGCGGTTCGCAGACGCTCTGAACCCCTGATGTCGCCATAGGTCATTTTCAGGCTGAGCAGTTCGGCAAGGTTGTGCTCGCTTTTGCCGGCAAGTTGCAGCAATTCGTTAATGGTAATGCTTTCGACACAGGTTTCTGCCAGGTTCAGTTCGCACCTGGTTTCCCATTCATTCATCCACATTTCGACGCCAAAGGGTTCGATATGCATTGCAATTACCTGTGCCGGTTATTCAGATTGTATGGCGGTGGATTGTGACAGATTCATGAGCACGCCGGGAGCCCTCGAACGAGACACATAAAAATTGTGTCACGACGTCTGTGACGTCGGGCTGTGATATTAGGTATGCTACTGCAGGTGGTGGTTTGACAGGAGGCGCCCTGATGGCGGAATCATTTGATTATGTAGTTATCGGCAGTGGTGCCGCCGGTTCGGTAGTAGCGGCGCGACTGGCTGAAGCCAATGCGGGCTCGATCTGTGTGATAGAGGCCGGGGGAGACAACGACAAGCTGATGGTCAATGTGCCTGCCGGTTTTGTTCGTAACCTGCGTAAACCGGAGATGATGTGGCAGTTTGAGAGTGTGGCCGGAGAAAACACCGCAGGGCGAAGTGTGTATTTGCCGCAGGGGAAGATTCTGGGTGGCTCAACGTCGATTAACGGCCTTATCTATAATCGAGGGCAGGCCGAAGACTACGATTACTGGGCGTCACTGGGCAACAACGGGTGGGGCTATCAGGACGTTCTGCCTTATTTTCGTAAAACTGAAACACGTGAGGGCGTAGAGTCTCAATATCGCGGTGCGACCGGGCCGTTACGCATCAGTGATCCGGATCAGTCGCATGATCTTTGTAACCGGTTTATCAATGCGGTGTCTGATGTCAGTGGTGCGCCGAAGCACAACGACTACAACGCCAAGTCGCAGTTTGGCACGGGTTACTATCAGCGGTTTATTCATCAGGGAAAACGTGAGAATGCAGGGCTGCGTTATCTCAAGCCCGCAATGAAATCGGGACGGGTGAATGTGATGAATCACTGCCTGGTGACGAAGGTACTTTTTAATAACGGGCGTGCAACCGGAGTTGAGGTGGAGCAGGATGGCGCTACCCGGCAGATTAACTGTACCGGTGAGGTGTTGCTTTGCGCGGGAACCGTCAACTCTGCGGCCTTGTTACAACGCTCAGGCGTTGGCGATGGAGATTATCTGCAGTCACTGGGCATTGAGGTGGTTAATCATCTGCCCGGTGTGGGTCGAAATTTTCAGGATCATTACTTTGTGCGGCTGGCAGTGCGTCTTCAGCCCGGTACGGATTCGCTCAATTCACAGGCGAGGGGATGGCGGCTCGGTCGTGAGATTATCCGCTGGATGATGGGCAAACCGAGTATTCTGGCGTGGAGTCCATCGATTGCCTATGCGTTTATGCATGCTGAAACGGTGCTGCGTGGCGATGATGCTTCACAGGTGCAGCCGGACCTACAATTTGTGTTCAGCCATGGCAGTTATCGCCCGGGACGTGTGTATGAGCTTGATCAGTTTCCGGCAGTGACTTGTGGCTTTACGCAGCAACGCCCCTATAGTCGTGGCCATGTAAGGATTTTATCTGCTGATGTGCACGAAAGGCCTGAGGTGCAACCTAATTATTTGATGGATGAGCGTGACCAGACAATAGCCGTTAACGGAGTAAAACTGGCCAGGCGTTTTTTGCAGTCCGATCAGTTTAAAACTGTGTACACCAATGAAGAAGCGCCGGGTAAGTCGGTGCAGTCGGACGCTGAGATACTGCAGTTCGCGCGCGAAACAGGAAACACCGGCTACCACCTTGTCGGCACTTGCAAAATGAGCCCCTCGAGCGATCCAATGGCGGTGGTTGCGCCGGATCTTAAATTACATGGCATGGAGGGTATTCGTGTGATCGATGCCTCAGTGATGCCCGCCGTCACATCGTCCAACACCTGTGCAGCCGCCATCATGATTGGTGAAAAGGGGGCTGATCTGGTATTGAACCGATAACAGCGATGAATCGGCATCCATGGTGTCATATGTGCTGTGTGCAAATGAAAAAGTTGCCGATGCTTTTACCGGAAAAGGTGCATCAAAAAGATATTTCCTGTGGTTTCAGATGATCGGTATTGTTGTGCATGAGTACATCGGGGGCGCTCGGCGCATCGGCATTGAACTGCAGGCAGGTAACGCTGGTATTGGCGACATCAGTGTTGGATAACATGGAGTCTGCAGGGCAGAAATGACTGAGCAGCAAGCGGATCAGATCACCGTGAATCATGCACAATACGGGGTTACTTTTTCCGGCAAATGTATCGAGCAACTGAATACTGAGATCTTTTGCCCGTTTGGATGCGGCCTGCCAGGGTTCAAAGTCATCGTGTCGATACCAGCCGTTTTCGTCGATATCATCGGGAATCACATAACCCGGAAACTGTTCTGAAATATCGGAACGTGTCATTCCGGGTTTACCGGATGTCTGACCGGGGATATGACCTTCATAACAGCCACCTGCTTCGTATAGATTGCTCCAGATCACCGGGCTTTGTGATAAGCGTGTTGATGCCGGGTGAATAGTTTTCATCGTTCGCAGAAACGGGCTGGTTAAAATCACCTCTGGTGTACTGCCGTTTTGTGATTCCCGGTGCAAACGTGCGCCGAGTTTTTCTGCCTGCTGCAAACCAAGATCAGTCAGTGGCGGGTCGCTGACCCTCTGGTGTTCCGGCAGTGCGTTGTTTTGTGATTCTGCATGGCGGACCAGATACAGTGTCAGTGAAGCGCTCATTTGGTTCCTTGCGTTGTTATTGTCTGTGCCGGTATGAGTAAACCCGGGGGTACGCAGCATGTTACGTTTGTTTGTAGGATATTTGCGGCTATGGCTTGCACCTTTCAATGGCTACCCTTGCGCAGACCCATAGTAGGACAACGATTGCCGGTGTGCCAACCAGCAGGCAACTGGCATCGATATGTTTTCATTTCCTGTTGGTTGCGGCGCTGTTGGTTTCAGCCCTATGGGTGCAGCAATATTGCGCTGACTGCTTTTTTGTGTATCGATTCCCGGCTGAGTAAACCGTTGCCGTAACCGAATGATGCAAGCTGGTCGAATTGATTAATGCCGTCCACATCGTGGCTGCTTACAGTGATCAATTCGAAACTGTTCGCACAGGGTGTAGTCGTGGCGCTTGGTGAGACGGGCCTGGCTGTCAGTATTTTAACAGCCTGGATCATTGACGGCCCGGCCTTTCAATTTGCAGCGCTAACGACAGTGCCGGTGGTGCTGGACATGCGATCGCATGGAATATTCCTGTATGATCAATCGTTCGTGCTAACCACGGGAAAAGCGATTGGAAAGGTCTTTTGCCAGAGAAATAGAGAGCCTGCGACTCGGTGAAGGCGAGGAGTTTTTTGGTGAAGGAATACTGGCTGTCACCAAAGCGCTGCTACAGTCCGGGGTGTCCTATGTGGGCGGTTATCAGGGAGCACCTATTTCTCACCTGATCGACGTCATGGTGCAGGCGGCACCGCAGATGTCGGAGCTGGGCATACATGTAGAGCCCTGTACCAACGAGGCTTCTGCAGCGGCCATGCTGGGTGCATCGATCATGTATCCGGTACGTGGTGCGGTTACCTGGAAGTCAATTGTCGGTACCAATGTAGCCGCTGATGCGCTTTCCAATTTATCGTCTCCCGGTGTGATCGGCGGCGCATTGATTGTGATCGGCGAAGACTACGGCGAGGGCGCCAGCGTGATACAGGAACGCACGCATGCTTATGCCATGAAGTCGGCAATCTGGCTGATGGATCCGAGACCGGACCTTGAAACCATTGTGAAGTGCACTGAGCAGGCGTTTGAATTATCCGAAGCCTCGAACACGCCGGTGATGATGGAGCTGCGGATCAGAGCCTGCCATGTGCAGGGCAGCTTTACCGCAAAAGATAATATTGCCCCTGATATATCCATGCAGCATTTGATGGAGAACCCGGCGCCGCATAACTATATGCAGCTGTCGCATCCACCGGTGACGTTTTCTCAGGAAAAGCAAAAATACGAGCAACGCATGCCGGCAGCGAGGGAGTTTATTCAGCGTGCGGGTTTAAACGAGTGGGTAGCAGGTCAGCATGACAACGTCGGCATTGTGGTGCAGGGTGGCGTACACAATGCGTTGATGCGTGCGCTTGCAGAGCTGAACCTGGTCAATACTGACGGTGCGCCCGACATACCGTTGTTGATCTTGAATGTGGTGTATCCGCTGGTACCCGATGAAATAGTCGGATTTGCAAAGGATAAGCAAGCCATTCTGATCGTAGAGGAAGGTCAGCCCGAGTACATCGAACATGAAGTCGGCTCTATTCTGCGGCGCGCAGCAGTTGATATTAAGCTGGCAGGTAAAGACTTACTGCCAATGGCAGGTGAGTATCGCTCCGAGGTATTGCTTGACGGTGTAGTGGCGTTTACCACGGCATATTTACCCACTGCAGGTAATCTGCTGGCCAGTAACGATTATCCGGCTGAAGTGGCTGCATTAAAGCAGCAGGCTGGCCGTTTGTTACAACGGGCTGTACCACCGCGACCCCCCGGTTTTTGTACCGGCTGTCCGGAGCGTCCTTTCTTTGCCGCATTGAAAATGACCGAAAAACAGATCGGCAAAGTACATTACTCTGCAGATATCGGTTGTCATTCGTTTGCGACCTTTGCGCCGTTTAATTTTGGCAATTCTATTCTCGGTTTTGGAATGAGCCTCGCTTCCAATGCGGGGGTAAAAAGTTTTCAGGCAAAAAGACCACTGGCAGTCATGGGTGACGGCGGGTTCTGGCACAACGGTTTGTTATCGGGGGTAACCTCCCGTTTAATGAATGGCGGTGACGGGGTGCTGGTCATCATGAAAAACGGGTATACGTCGGCCACCGGTACGCAGGAGCTGATTTCATCTCCCGATGTACAGCTGAAAAAGGCCTCTGAAGAAAAAAGCGCCACCCATGGTGAGTCGACTATCGAAGACGCACTGAAAGGAGTGGGTGTTAAATGGCTGCGGACAGTTCACACCTATAAAGTCGATAAAATGCGCAAGACTCTGCTTGACGCGTTTCAGTCTCCCTTTAGTGGTTTGAAAGTCATAGTTGCCGAAGGTGAGTGTCAGCTGGAGCGGCAGCGAAGGATACGCCCGATTCGCGCTAAGGCGCTTAAAAACGGCAAGCGTGTGGTTCGAACCCGCTTCGGTGTGGATGAAAGCACCTGCACTGGTGATCACTCTTGTATGCGGTTGTCGGGTTGTCCCACGCTGACACTAAAGACTTCCGATAACCCGTTAAAGACAGACCCGGTAGCACATGTGACCAACGAGTGTGTCGGCTGTGGTTTATGTGGAGAAGTCGCCCATGCGGCAACACTTTGTCCATCTTTCTGGCGAGCGGAGATCGTCAGTAACCCAAACTGGTGGGATCGATTCATTGCACGTTGCAATCGCTGGTTAACCGGCGGGGTGGTGGCATGAGCGAGCAGGGAAAAGCGTCAGAGACTCCGGTCAGGATTCTGATCACTGCACTGGGTGGGCAGGGCGGTGGTACTTTAATGAACTGGCTGGTTTCTGCCGCAAGAGCCAGCGGGTATCGGGTGCAGGCGACGTCTGTTCCCGGTGTGGCTCAGAGAACCGGCTCCACCAGTTACTACCTCGAAGTGGCAGGCAGCAACTATGAGGGGGTGTTTAATCTGGTGCCGATGCCGGCACGGGTCGATGTGGTGGTATGCAGTGAGTTGATGGAGGCCGCCAGAGTCATTGAAGCCGGCCTGGTTTCGCCCGAGCTGACAACACTGATCGCCTCTGATCACCGGGTATATTCTACTGCCGAAAAAATTGATCTGGCTGACGGTCGCTTTGATGTTGAATCAATAGCTCATGCTGCGCATCGTTTGTCCAGACACTGCCATCTGCTCGATCTGCAAAAAGTAGCCGGCGATCATGGTACCTACATCAGCGCAACACTGTTTGGCGCAGTGGCCGCCAGCGGTGCATTGCCGTGGGACATAAGCGCATCGCGCAGCGTGCTTGCCGGCGGGGCGCAAAGCGCGAGTATCGATGGGTTCGATGCTGCTGCCGCGCTGCTTACCAAAGGTGATGCGCCTGCTGAAGCAGATGCTCAACCTGCTGCCACGACGCTTGAACAATTGATCGCTTATGCGACGGCTGAGCTTATCGAGTATCAGGATGACGCCTATGCCGAGCTCTATCACACCCGTTTGAGTTCGATATGTACACTCGATAGTGTGAGTGGCGAGATAAAAGAAGAAGTCGCTCGCAGACTGGCTAATTGGATGATGTATGAAGACATACCCCGTGTTGCCGATTTAAAAACGCGCCGGGAGCGATATGCTCAGATAAAACAGGAGTGTGGTTTGCAGCCCGGTCAGACAGTGCGCATAACTGAATATCTCAAACCTCGAGCAGAAGAGATTGCCGATATGCTGCCGGTAAAAATGGCACAACGAATTCTGCGGCGAGTGGAGTCGGGCAAGAGCCTGCCATTGCTGGGTAAGGGGCGTCGAATTCCGTCAAACAGCGCCTGGGGCTACTGGATGCTGCGGGGGACAGCGGCGATGAAAAAATTTCGCCGGCGTTCGTATCGCTTTCAACAGGAACAGAGCGAAATTGAAAGCTGGATAACGGCGTTACAGACTTGTGTTACCGGTTCGGAAAAGTTTGCGCTGGCGTTGGCATCGCTGCCACGGCTTAGAAAAGGTTATTCCGATACACTACAACGTGGTGTTGCTGCGTATGACAGTATTTTTCAATCGATGGTCACAGTAGCACTGAAGAACAAAGAGTTCGATGCCGCCGCGCAAGTGTTGCAAGACTCGATAAAGGCTGCACTGGCTGATGATCAGCATGTTAAGCTGACGGAGTCGATTGTACAGTTCCGCAGTAAAGCATCACTTCAGATGTCTTCAACATTGCAGGAAACCTGAACGGCAGAGCATTGGAACATTACTGTGCGGGGATTAATGGCTTTTAGTGTTAACGCTATATGATTATTTATAATCTATAGACTGCACTGTTTCGATGGATCAGCGTTGGCTGAGAACTGCCTATTATGCTTTTCAACCTGCTCATAGCATTGGGTGGGGAGTTATCTTATGCCGGCAGGTAATCCGGTGTGTGATGGATGATTTGTCGTACGATATTGCGCGTGTAATGCATTATGTTCTGCAAATTAATATCATTGATCTTTCAAGGGTAGTCTGTGCGCAATCCTAGCCCCGAGTGGCGTTTTTCTGTTTACTATGCAGCGCTCTTTGCATCAATCGGTTCTATCGGGCCTTTCTTTGCGGTATGGCTTGATAGTCTGGGTATTGATGCAGGCACGATAGGAATCATTGCTGCAGCACCGTCGGTATTAATGGTGTTTACCACCGTGGCCATTGGTCGCTGGGCAGATTCTTTAAAAGAGCGCCGCACCGCGATCATTGTATGTAACGCAATAATGTTGTTGGTGCAGGTGCCGTTGTTCTGGCTGGCGAACCCGTGGTTAATTATGGTGCTGTGGTCGATCAGCGGCATTCTAATGTTCGCTAAAGTTCCGGTGACTGATGCAGCGGCAATCAGTGTAACTAACAGGCGCAATACCGACTTTGCGCGCGTGCGGGTATATGGCTCTGTTGGTTTTGTTGTCGCTGTGGCTGCCAGTGGGTACCTCTATGATTCCGTCGGTATCGCTGCATTTATATCTGTGTTGTTCCTGGGGAATATTTTGCGGCTTTGGCTCAGTGCTGCGTTGCCGCGGGAACAGAATCGTTCAGTCGATACCACTGCAGCATCGAATTCTGAAGCTGAAAATCAAAATAGCCATCAGATCGCCGGTGTGAAGAACACCGGCAACTCCAGCCTGTACCGGCCGGGGGTGGTGCTGACAATTGTGGGGGCCTCACTGATACAGGCTTCCCATGCGGTGGTTTATACCTTCGGTATATTGCTGTGGTCACAACAGGGCTACTCTGAAACTACTGGCAGTCTGCTTATCGCCATCGGCGTTGTGGCTGAAGTTGCGCTGATGTGGCGCTTTAAATCGTTGACCAGGAACCTCTCGGCCAGAGGATGCCTGATGATTGCCGCCGGGTGTGGGGTGTTGCGTTGGGCGGTGCTGGCGACCAACCCGTCTCTGCCGGTGGTGTATGCCGCGCAGTTGCTCCACGGTGTCACTTTCGGTCTTACTTTTCTGGCAACGGCCAACTTCATTGCCAGGCGCGTGGGAGAGGCCGATGCTGCACGAGGGCAGGGATTAGCGGCGACCGTTACCACCGGATTACTGGCGGTGGCTACCTATGTGTCGGGGCAGTGGTTTGACCTTTTCGGCATGACGCTTTATCTGCTGATGGCGTCGCTGTGCGTCGTCGCAGCGCTCTTTCTTGCGTTGTCATACACCACCAATCTGGACACCTGAAAACACGGCGGAGCACCTGCTTGAAATAACCTAGTAAATTACTCTACAATTACCACAAATGAGAATTATTCTCATTTTTTGAGACTGTCACCGACACTTTACGGGAGTGCATAAACATGTGCGTCGATAACGCTGGTAAAAACTCTGGTGAACAGCCCGTGATCTCTGTCGGGGAAAAGAGCCATACGCGCAGAAAGCTCTGGCAGCTGCCGGACCACTGCCACTGCATGATAATCGGCACTTGTTTGTCTCTGCCTGAAGTCAAGCGTATTTGCAAAAAGTGCGATTATTCGACCAAAGGCCACTCCGACTACGATTTGCATCGCTTTGTGGTCGGGCAGGCGGCTCATGCGGACAGCATGATTGCGAGGCGCTCCCACAAAATGCTTGAGAGTAAGTTTAAGGTCGATGTGGCCCGGCTGCGAGGGCGGCAGACTGACTCCACACTGATTGAACACTGGAACGTGCTGAAAGACGCCGGTCGTGTAGCGGGTACATTGTGGGCGATGGTGACTCATCCCGATTGCTCGGCAGAAGTTATTTCCGTTATCTATGGTGAAGTGCACATGTTGTCGCACCTGACCGGCGCTTCCGTGCACAAACAGGCAGAGGCGCTGCCGAATGCGCAGCGAACCATTGAGTCACTGCAAAGAAAGCTGAAGACTCAGCAATTGACGATGACTAAAAAAATCGAGGACGGACTTGACAAAATTGCGCGCCTTGAAAAGCTCAATGCCGGGTTGAGACAGCAGCTCAGCGAAACCTCGCCTGTAGAGACTGAATTAAGTCAGATTAATAAACGTGACCACGAAATTGTCAGGTCTGCTTTGCGTGAAACCAATATTGTGTTGCGGGAAACCCGTAGCCGGCTCGATGAGGCCGAGGGCCTTGTAACCAGGAAAAGCAACGACTTTGTCAGGCTGATGGAAGACAACGAAAAGCTCGAAAGTCTGATCGAGTATCTGACCAACAAAACCGAAGAGTCAGATGCAGAATGTGGCAAGTCATTAAGCGGCAAGTGTTTGGTGCTGCTTGGCGGTAAACCTTCACAGTGCAAGCATTTTAAGGCCTACGTAGAAGCCAACAACGGAGACTTCCTTCACCATGACGGTGGTGTTGAGTCAAACATTTCCCGGATAGACAGCCTGATCAGCCAGGCCGATGCCGTGTTGTGTCCGGTGGAGCAGGTCAGTCACAGCGCAATGCTTCGTGCAAAAAAGGTATGCAAATCCACCGATAAACCATTGGTTTTTATGCCGCAATCCAGCATGACTGCGTTTGTGTCAGGTCTTCGGGAAATTTCCGACGACTAGGAGGGCTGCGCGCCAGAATGTCTTCTACTGTGCAAAAAAACCGGCAGCACGGTCATGCCGGCTGCTCAGTATTTGCGCTGTGAAATTCGTGATTCTGGTCCGGAAATCGGTTTTAGCGGTCATTCGTGAACGGATTACCAAATGTAATGCAGAACAAACTGTTTCGCTGGTGAATTACTTGGTAGTGTTACGGTACATTGATAGCATGGGCGGTTGGGCAATTGCTCGTCGGATTGCCATTTGAAGAGAAGATCGAGTCAAATTCATGAATACTGTATTGTGGGCTTTAGGTGCAATAGCACTTGTGTTTATCTTGGTAACCATAATCAGGGAAATTCGTAATGAGGCAAGGAAAAGCCGACGCAAGCATGTGCACCGCTAGTATCCAGGTGAACGTCTAACTCATACACTCCCAGGGGTATTATTGAGAGGGGTATTAATGAGCATTTTGAGGGTGAAATTAACGCCCTGAAACCCGGCGCAATAGCTTTTCAAGCGCCTGTTAAGGCATACACTCCCCGTCATCTCAGATGATGTCACCCGAATAGCTTTGTATTCGGGGTCCGGTTTCATCGGAACACCGGGCTCGCCGGGGTAACCACAACTACTAAGCGGTATTCGCCCCGGCACAGATTCGCTTTCAGTCGGGATTATCGCTTGGCGGCGTAGTAGGCGACCCGACGTTCGAGGTATCCCAGCAGTTCTGAAATGGTAAAAGCCATCGCAAACAGCACCACCAGAACTGCCCAGAAATGTTCCATGAGAAAGTTGTTGGCGTAGAGTTCAAACAGTGCACCGAAGCCGACTATAGAGATCAGTAGTTGTCCGATGATGACACCTTTGACCGCACGGATAACACCGATACGTACGCCGCCCAGGATCTCTGGGAGTGCCGCCCAGAAGTACACTTTACTGAATGCAGCCCACGGGCTTGCGCCGAAGCTTCGTGCCATCTCCAGCAGCGAGCGATTTATCTGCATAACGCCTGCGCGCGCATTGAGAATAATGATCCATATAGCAAACAGCGTGGTGGTAATGATGATCGACTTCATGCCAAAGCCGAACAACACCATCAACACAGGTACCAGTGCTGTCAGTGGAGCGCTGAGAAAAATATTTACCCAGGGCAGCAGCAATTCATCGAGCAGGCGGTTTTTGCCCATCATGATACCGGTGGGTATACCGATGACCACGGCAAAGAACACACCGGATGCAAAAGCATAGGCGGTTTCGTACAGCGCCTTTTGAAACGCCGCAGAGCCGATGACTTCAAACAGGGTGGTTACCACAGCACTAAGCGGTGGTACGAAAAACGAAATTTCCAGTCGCCCGAATACTTCCCAGACAATGCCCCATATAATCAGTGAGGACATCGCCGGTAATCGAATGCCGAACAGTTGCACGTTAGTTACTCCACGTAAGATCTAAGTGATGCCCAGATCTCATCGACAATATCGAGATACTCAGGGTCGCGGCGAATACTGGTAGAGTCTTTTTCGCGAAGGCCGGTCGGGCGGATGATATCTGATACGCGGCTTGGCCTTGGCAGTAATATGGCAATCTGATCTGAAACGTAAACTGCTTCTTCTATAGAGTGGGTTACAAAGATAAACGTTTTATTTTCATTCGCGACCAGCGCTAACAAGTCTTCCTGAAACTTGCGTCGTGTTTGCTCATCTACTGCAGAGAAAGGCTCGTCCATCAGCAGAACATCTGCATCTACAGATAGCGCTCTTGCCAGTCCCACACGTTGTCGCATACCACCGGAAAGCTCATGTGGAAAGCTGTGTTCAAAGCCGGCAAGCCCTACGTCTTTTATGTAACGTGAGGCAATGTCTTCACGTTCGGACTTGTTGATGCCACGCAATTCGAGTCCAAATGCAACATTGCGAATCACCGACGCCCATGGCAGTAGCGCAAAGTCCTGGAATACAAAGGCGCGATCAGGCCCGGGGCCGGTAACCGCCTTACCATCGACCTGTATATCTCCGCCTGAAGGTTCCAGCAATCCGGCGATGATCTTAAGCAGGGTGGTTTTGCCGCAGCCTGATGGTCCCAGCAAAGAGGTTAACTGGCCGCGTGGAAACTCCAGCGACAAGTCTTTCAATGCTTCAACCGGCCCGTAATTTTTAGACACATTACGTGCAGATACTGCGATGTCCGGTGCTGCTGTGGTTGCAGTCTCGTGCACGGTTTCAGTCTGAGGCATAGCCACGGGCATTTCCTTCAAATAAATAGAATTCGAGTTTTTCAAGCAGATTCAAAAAAATAACTGCCAGAACAATAATGGAGAAGATCGCTGCGTACATGCTGGCATAGTCTGCTATCGAGCGACTGTAGGTGATGATGTCGCCGACACCGGTCGGCGTGATTTTGAGCTCCGACAAGATAGCGCCGATAAAGCCGGCAGAGACTCCAAGCCGCAGACCGGAGAAAATAACCGGTGATGCTGCAGGTATAACGATTTTCAGGATCACTTCCCACCAGCTTGCCTGAAATGATCGCCCCATCTCTGTGAGCGACGTGGGTGTATTACGCACCGCGCCTGCGGTGTTAAGCACGATTACCGGCATTGCCATGATGCACACAACAAATACCTTCGAGGTTAAGCCGATGCCGTACATCATGACCAGCAGCGGGATCAGCGCTGCCAGTGGTGCCGCTTGCATAACGATGAAAATAGGGGAAAACAACCAGTCGAACCATTTGCTTAAGCCTACCCACAGTCCAATGGTTATTCCGAGCACGGCGGAGATCAGCACACCGATGGCAAGTGGTTTTAAAGTTTCGGCATAGGCAGTCCACAGAGAACCGTCGAACGCCATCCGAAACAGTGCTGCCATGGCTTCAAAAAAAGTGGGCAGTGCATAGCTCACCGGTATGCGTCCGGCAATCTCCCATGCACCAAACACAATGGCGGCAGACAACAGTTTAAGTAATAAAGGACGATTCACGCCTTATAACCCCGGGTGTGTCGCGTTAAAAGAGCGGCCCGGCAAACATGCCGGGCCGACTGGTGAGGTCTGTAACCGCTACTTGGCAGTGGCAGCGTTTAGTGGCGCGAGGTACCAGAAGTCTTCGATGTTCAGTGTCGATACATCGCCTTCCAGCTGACCGGCCTGGCTATACCATTCCATATCTGCCATCGCCGCTTTCTCTCCACCACCCATCGGGTCGTACAATCCGCCAGCGACTGCATCGGTGTAGAAGTTGTCGAGCTCGCCCAGTATTTCTTTGGGCAGTTGTCCGATGGGGCCGTCCGGGTTGGTTTCTTTAGCAACCATGGTTGGATCGGCGTTCATGTCTGCCCAGGTGCTTGCCAGTGCATCCACAAAGATTTGAACATCTTTCTCGTTGCTTTTGATCCAGTCGAGATTGGCAAACAGTGCTTCATCACTGGCTTCAACATCGAACATCGGCAGCACATTAAATTTGTCTGCGTGCTGACGCATCGTTTTTGTTCGAAAGATCAATAATGGTTGCGTCCGCCTGGCCGGCAACCAGTGCAACTACACGGTTTGCCGAACCCGGTACGTAAGAGCGTTTGCCGAATTTGATGCTCATTTTGTCTTCGATGACATTGGCGATTGAGTCAGTACCACCACCACGTGAGTGCAGCAGAATCGGTTCGCCATCCAGTTCTTCCAGTGTGCTGTACTTTTTATTGGTCACCGGGAAAAACTTGAGTTTTGACAGTTGAAAGATGATTCGCAGCGGTGCTTTTGAGCGTTGCATGGCAGAGTAGGGTGTGCCGAAACCGATATCCATCTGTCCGCTGAGTACTGCTTGAATGGCAAGCTCTTCATCAGAGAAGGCAGTCCACTCATAGTCGAGACCGTTGGCCTTTGCGCGCTCGAGTGCAACAAAAAATGCAGCCAGTTCGTCGGAAGGTGTTTCAGCCAGCGCAATTCGAATTTTCTCTGCGTGCGCGTTGGTGGTCGAAAGTCCAATCACCAGTGGCAGTGCTGCTGCCAACAGAGCAATTTTCCCGAGTAGTCGTTTCATGTCATCCTCTCTGGTTTATATAACAAGTGATTTGAATCACCGGGTTAGTCATGCCCTGTCAGTCAGGGCTGAACAAGATCTGCCGGCAGGCAGAAAAATTAAAAATCTGTACCGTGTATAAGTCATCAAAATGCCTGATCCTCACCGTACAGTCGATTTGACACCGAGCTCAGGTGATTGCGCATGGCCGTGTGGGCAGCGGATGGATCTCGTTGCTCGATAGCCTCGACAATGTCGTCATGCTCGAGATAACTGCTGTGATCAGTCGGTGGTTTGTCTGATTTACGAATCACTTTCTGCCAGGCAACTGCGCGTCTGACCTGGTTGAGGTGATCGAATAGTGACAACAGCAGAATGTTACCGGTTGCGTCGGCGACGGTTCGATGGAAAGCATCATCGTTTGCCTCGTAAGTGTCCCAGCTGGAGGCGTTGCGGGCACGATCACGGGCAACGATAATCCGCTGCACTGCATCACCCGAGGCGTTGGCGGCAGCTTCGCGCGCGATAGCCGGTTCGAGAGACAGTCGTGCACGCATCATTTGGATCGGTGTCACCTGGTGGCTGATTTCAGCGATGCCCGGTACTGTTGCCAGACTTTGCGGGGTAGTGACAAAAGTACCTTTGCCCACATGGCGCCAGATCACGCCCTCTCTTTCCAGTGTGTCCAGTCCTTTGCGCAGCTCGTTACGTGTGACACCCAGAGAGTCGATCAGGGATCGCTCGGGCGGCAGTCGGTCGCCGGGTGAAAAGTCACCTGATTCGATTAAGCGTCTTAGCTGCTGCAAAGCGTCGCTGGTGTCCAAAACGTGGTAGCCGTTTGGTGAGTTAAAGATAGATTGGTTGATCAATCCTCCGATTGATTGAGATTTACTCACAATCAATTGTTATTTGCAACCTAATTTGCAGCTGGTGCATAATTGATCTGTATTGATCAACTAAACCAGTCTCAGCTATCAAGGAACCGTTTATGCCTTCTTATTCTATCGACGCACCGGAAGTGGTGGCGCTGCCGGTGGCGAATACCGATGCGACTTTCCCGGTAAGAAGGGTTTACTGCATTGGTCGAAACTATGCTGCGCATGCGGTAGAGATGGGGCATGATCCGGATCGTGAGCCGCCTTTCTTTTTCCAGAAAAACCCGGACAACCTGGATCCCTCCGGCGAGTTTCCCTACCCGCCGAAGTCGTCTGATGTACACCACGAAGTAGAGATGGCGGTGATGCTGAAGTCAGGTGGCAACAACATCGCCATTGCCGATGCACTGGAGCACGTGTTCGGTTACGCATTGTCACTGGATATGACGCGACGTGATTTACAGGGCGAGCAGAAGAAAATGGGGCGTCCCTGGGAAATCGGTAAAGCCTTTGAGCGTTCCGCGCCCGTCGGTGTGGTGCATCCGGTGGCGGATGTCGGCCACCTGAGTGAAGGGCGTATCGAACTTAAAGTGAACAATGAAGTCCGCCAGGAAGGGGACTTGAATCAAATGATATGGAAGGTGCCGGAAATGATTTCCTACCTGTCTGATTACTTCACACTGGCAGCCGGTGATGTGATTCTCTCGGGCACACCTGCCGGAGTCGGGCCGGTGCAAAAAGGCGATATCATGGAAATGTCTGTGCAGGGCCTCGGTTCAGTGAAGGTGCCGGTCACCTAGACTGTAGTCGCATAGTGTGTATAGACTGTAGCAGGGCCGGTTTACCTGATTTGTTGAACCCCTGTCGCGTGCCGACACTTGCCCGTTTAGCGCTGCAAGCTTTGCATCGGGGTGAGGCAAAAGTAACGCTGGCCGGAGGACTACAGGTTCCGTAACCTTCAGGGCGTCGGAAACATTTTCTCCTCCTCTGGAATGTCGCTCGGCAGTCGCAGCCACCGGGACTTAGAAACGGTGGCACTAACATTCAAACGCCGGTGAATAATCACCGGCGTTTTCGTTTGTGCTATTCGCGAAGTTCCACCCGCCTTATTTTTCCCGAAATAGTTTTTGGCAGGCTCGCTACAAATTCTATTTCGCGCGGGTACTTGTAAGGTGCAGTCAGGTTCTTACAGAATGCCTGTATTTCTTCGGCTAGCGCATCACTGCCACTGGCACCTTCGGTTAATACGATAAAGGCTTTCACCAGTTGCCCGCGGGTTTCATCCGGCTTGCCGACAACTGCGCTTTCTGCCACCAATTTGTGTTCAAGCAATGCGCTCTCCACCTCAAACGGACTGATTCGATAACCGGCTGATGAAATCAGATCGTCGGAGCGGCCGACAAACCACAGGTAGCCGTCCTGGTCACGGGTAGCGGTGTCTCCGGTGTAGTACCAGCCATGCTTGAATGCGTCGGTGATTAATGCATCATCTTTAAGGTAGCCTCTGAACAGTCCGGCAGGCCAATTGTCCGGTGCTGCCTTTACTGCAATATGGCCAACCTCATCGTCAGGCAGAATGTTTCCGTTGTCGTCGACCACATCGACATTGAAGCCCGGTACTGCTCTACCCATAGAGCCGAATCGTGTTTCAACATCGGGAAAATTCCCCACAATGTTGACGGTTTCCGTTTGTCCGTAGCCATCGGCAATGGTCGTACCTGTGTGTTCTTTCCAGTAGCGGATAACTTCGGGGTTTAGAGGCTCACCGGCACCGAGACAACGCCTTAGTGAACTGAGGTTGTAGGCGGAAAGGTCTTGTTGTACAAACAGTCGGTAAACGGTAGGTGGTGCGCAAAAGGTGGTGACGCCGAGCGCTTCAATGAGCTTTAAATGTGCATCGACATCCATACCGGGTGCATCGTACAGAACAGTAGTGCAACCCAGTAACATCTGTGGAAACAACATACCCCAGGCGGCTTTGGCCCAGCCGGTGTCAGTGAGTGTCCAGTGAATGTCGGTGTCTTTCAGATCCATCCAGAACAGGCCGGTGGCTGCATGTGCAAGGCCGTAGCCAAAGTCACGCGGCACCATTTTGGGTAGTGCTGTTGTGCCGGACGTAAAGTAGATAAGCATGGTGTCGGTGCTGGCAAAGGGCTTGCGGTTGGCAAACTGTGTACTTTGCGTGTCGCACAGGGTGTTCAGTGAATGCCAGCCGTCTGCGGTACCGTTTGTCACTATCCGGTGTTCAAGTGTCGGGCATTGCGAAATGATTTCATCGACTTTAGTGCAATGCTCTGCCGAGACAATCACGGCTTTTGCACCGGCCTGGTTCACGCGATAGGCGATATCTTTAGCGGTCAGCAAATTGGTGCCCGGCATGGAGATAACACCCGCCTTCATACAGCCAAGCAGCACTTCATGCCATTCACGGGTGCGGCCGATCACGACGCACGCTGCATCTCCGCGGCTTAGCCCGAGAGACTCCAGCGCGTTGGCGACCTGGGCAGAGCGATTTGCAAGATCGGAGTATTTGACGTGTTGCGTAGTGCCGCTTGCGGCATCTATTGCGATCAGCGCAGTTTTGTCTACTTCTTTTGCTCTGACGTCTACAACGTCGAAAGCGAAATTGAAATGATCGGGTATGTCAGGCGAATAGTTTTTGCTGGCGGATAGATAGTTTCGATCAACGTGGTCGAACGTGATCATAGCGGAGATTCCTGCAGATGACGGTTAAACGGTGATGGTGCTACAACCGTTTAATGGCTGCAAGGTTACAGGTGCAGAAGCCTATACGCAGCGAGCCTGATTGCCAGCCTCGAAGGTGAACAGCCACCCAAACGAATAGCATGCTATCCATAGTATGCGGCCTTCGCTGAGGCCCGGGCGCTGACCCTCCCATAAGCGGGAAGGTTATGCATGTGCCGTTTGCACCTGGTGCTTTATAAGATGTTTTTTTAAGGCACCCTCCCTGCGGAAGGTGCGATCTGTGCGCCGGCTTTATCTGTGAAGGTAACAGACAAAAGCCTGCGCCGTTACATCATGAGCAGCGCAGGCCGTGGCTGTGTTATCCCACCAGCCCGCCATCGTCGCGGGTAATGGCAATCACCGCAGAGCGAGGTACGGAATCACCGCCTTCCGGCCAGTGGCTGTTGCCTCTTTCACCCGGGTGCTGGATGCCGACAAACATGGTGCGACGGTCCGGACTCCACGTAAGGCCGGTGACTTCACACTCGTTCGGCCCCACCAGGAATCGCTGGATTTCACCGGTAGCCGGATCGCCGCAGAGCATTTGATTGTTACCCTGATTGGCAAAGTCTTCTTCATTGCTGTAGTTGCCGTCGGTTTGAATCCACAGCAGACCGTTGTCATCAAACTTAATACCGTCCGGCGAGTTGAACATGTTGTCAGCAGTCACGTTATCCGAGCCGGCATTCAGTCCCTCGTGTACCGTCGGGTTGCCAGCCAGTACATACAGATCCCACGCGAAACCGTTGCTGGTGTGATCGCCACCGTTAGGACGCCAGCGAACAATCTGACCGAACTTGTTGCCTTCACGCGGGTTGGGGCCGCCAACAGGGGTCAGGTCGCCACCGGCGTTTGGCTTGATGCCTCGGTTTTTGTTGTTGGTGAGCGCACAATACACTTCCGGTGCCTTGGGATTAGCCGTTACCCACTCAGGACGGTCCATGGTAGTGGCACCAACGGCGGACGCCGCGATCCGGGTATGAATGCAGATTTCCGCCTGATCGGCGAGTCCGGTGGTTTCGGGGTTCAGTTCCAGCCACTCACCGGCACCGGTTTCATAGAACTTCGCGGCATACAGTTTTCCATCGTCCAGCAGGCCATCGGTTGATGCGCCGGGTGCATACACGCCGTTGGAGACGAAGCGGTACATAAACTCGCCACGCTCGTCATCACCCATGTAAACCACAATTCTGCCGTCGTGGTTGACTACGACTTCGGCATTTTCGTGCTTGAATCGCCCGAGTCCGGTGTGCTTCTTTGGCGTTGAGTCTGGATTTCTCGGGTCGATTTCCACGATATAGCCGGCGCGATTCGGCTCGTTGGGGTTTTTGGACACATCAAACCGGTCATCAACCGTTGCCCAGCCGTAGCCCCAGTCTTTTGCAGAGACACCGTAGCGTGATAATTCGTATGACACTTTGTGCTCCGGATCATCCGGCGCAGAAAAGTAGCCGTTGAAATTCTCTTCACAGGCGAGGTAGGTGCCCCATGGTGTGGAGCCGTTGCCACAGTTGTTCCAGGTACCCAGTGCAGTAGTGCCGGAAGGGTCTGCGGCTGTTTTCAATAAGTCGTGACCGGCTGCCGGCCCCTGAATTTCCATTTCTGTTTGTGGTGTGACACGCCGGTTGAACGGGCTATCTTTGACCATCTTCCACTCGCCGTTGTCGCGGGCGATCTCGACGACGGTGACGCCGTGAGCAGCCATCCCCTTTTTGACATCATCGTCGTTTGCAAATTTTCCTTCTTCTCTGTTGCCCCAGATGATTTTGCGATTGGTGTACTCATTGTTCACTACCAGCAGTGTTTTTCCCTGATAGGCGTAAACTTCCATACCGTCGATGTTGTCACCGAAGGCGGTCAGCTGGCTGCTTTCGTCGCCGCGTGTGCCGTGGTCAAATTCGGCACCGTCCGACCACAACGGGTCTCCCCAGCGGGCAACGATTTGCGCTGAATAACCCGGCGGCAGTGAAATGTCATCGAGTGAGTTTGCATCGATCTTTTCAAACGCAAAGCGGTTGGTGGCTGCCGTTGCAGGTTCGCTGAAGAACTGACTGCCGAGGGTGGCGATACTGCCCAGCGCGATAACGCCTTTGAACACATCACGGCGACTGAGTGCTACTTCCAGCACCCGGTCAAAGTCATTTTCTTCGGGTCTGGGGTTAACCAGTTCGTCGTACTCATCGAAAGAAATTTCGTCTTTTTCGCTCATTTTGAATTCCTTGGTTATCGTTAATATTTAAGTATTGCTAACGGGAATGCAGGGCGTAGCCGACTTCGTCTGTTACAAGTGTCAAATGAAGCAATGATGGATTCCCCCGTTGTTCGGATGGCCATGGGTGCTGACCTTCCTTACCCTGCAACTCTAAACCATAACCACGAATTGCTACAATAGTATTAAAACCCTCTGTGTTGAGTGCTATGAGGGTACCGTGTCTGACCACAGCGAAAAACAGCGTGCAAAAAGTTATCTTACATATCGGGGCAGGGAAGTGCGGCAGTAGCGCACTACAGCAGTTTCTGTCCGAAAACGGCTCGTTTGTCACTGAGGAGGGCAGGTCATATGTATACGGAGTGCTGCAGAGCGACGGCTCAGTCCTGACCGGAGCCGACGTGCGGGAGCGAGCGCTGTCTTCTG
Organism: Chromatiales bacterium; assembly: GCA_020631335.1. Taxonomy (GTDB): domain Bacteria; phylum Pseudomonadota; class Gammaproteobacteria; order Granulosicoccales; family Granulosicoccaceae. The sequence continues at coordinate 18,902 of JAHDHK010000014.1, read as the reverse complement.
TGTTCGGCTATATGCCTTCAGCCAGCTTTACCGCTGCTGATCCCGTGCCGTTTGCCGGTAATTTTTATAATGCGCTGAAGCATATTCAGTGTGATGTACTGGTGTTGTCTTTTGAGGGATGGATATACGAAGCAGTGGAGGCGGGTGTGTGTCTGCATCACATCAACGGTATAGATGCTGAGGTGCTGATGTACATACGGCCACCAGTGGAATGGATCAACAGCGCCTGGTGGCAGTGGGGTGCCTGGTCGGATACATCGTTCTCTGAATGGCTCGATGAAACTATTGGCAAAACGCACTGGCATGAGTTTATTCAACAGTGGTCGGCAATAAATGTGGTGTCGAAAACCACTGTGCGTTTGTTACCGTCCGATGTAGTTGCAGATTTTTGTGATCAGCACGTTATTGAATATAGTCCGGTTGACAACGCCAGAACCAACGTCAGTTTATCTGCAGCACTACAGCGGTTTTTACAAAACCACAGAGACCTCCGGCCATCGCCACATGTGTCGCGAATCGAATTCAGTTTATCCCGGCATTTACCGGGTGGACGTTCAGCGTGGGTAATTGATACGCCATATCTTAACGACATACTCAACAAAACCCGTGAGCCGAACCAGTGCCTCAGGCAATGGCTGGCGCCGGCACAATACCAGCGGCTCGAGGATGACCCGGCCTGGTGGTCGGAGCAGCACTATGACACGCGCGTGATTGAATCACCTGATGTGCAGCCGCTAAGTGCCACCGAGATGGACACACTGCTCTATGAAGCGGTCAATGCGCTACACCAGGCAGAAGCTGATATATTGTCGCTGAAAAAAGAAATACGTCGACTGACCGCGTGATTGTTTTTACTGGGTGCGGCTTATTCGTGGTTCGATGCGATAGCCAAGTCCACGCACAGTTTCTATAAAAGGGTTTCTGTCTTTACCGAGCTTCTTTCTTAGTCGACCAATATAAACGTCCACCACATTGGTAAGCGGGTCGACATTAGCACCCCAGATGTTGCTGAGAATTCTTTCGCGTGAGAACAGTTTGTCCGGGTTGCTCATCAACAACTCAAGTATCGATATTTCTTTGGCGGTGAGAGAGATATCCTCTCCGGCCACCGATACTATTTTAGATTCGGTGTTCATGGTGACATCGCCTACCTGCAGCAGTGTATTGTGCTTTTTTTCGTCTCTGAGGCGTCGGCACACTGTTTCAATTCGAACCAGCAGTTCATCGATATCGAACGGCTTGGTCATGTAATCGTCAGCGCCCATCTTCAGGCCGTGAACTATATCTTCGACGCTGTCCATGGCAGTTAAAATAATAATGGGTGTATCGATTTTACGTATGCGCAGCTCCTGACACACTTCTAGTCCGGAGGCACCTGGCAGCATCAGGTCCAGCAGAATAAACTCGAAGTCCCCTTTCTGCACAACCTCTACGGCTTCGTCACCGGTGGCTATTCGTGTGCAATGGTGACCTTCAGCGTTTAAGGCCCTGCCAACAAAGTCTGCGATTCTATCGTCGTCTTCTACAACCAGGATTCTCATTTTACTGCCCTAAGTGTTACTTCAAGTGGAAGAGTCACGGTGGCGGTAGTGCCTTCTCCTGCTTCTCCATGCAGACTAATGCTGCCGCCGTGCGCATCAATAATTGCTTTTGCGACGGGGAGACCCAGCCCCGTGCCGCTTGCTTTGCCACTTCCATCAGAACCTCTATAAAACCTGGAAAACACCTGGCTTGCTTCGTTGTACTTAAGTCCGATTCCCGTATCTTTTATTTCCAGTGTGAGTTGCTGCCCCGCGTCGTACACCATGACGTTAATGGTGGAGCTGCTGTACGAATATCGCAGCGCGTTGTCCAGCAGAATAGTCACCACTTGTTTCATTCGGCCGGCATCGACGTTTGCCACCAGCTCTTTGCTCGGGTAATCGGTAGTAATGGTGATATCTCTTTCCTGCGCCAGCACTTCAAAGTCGTCGCATATGTCTGCAATCAACGGAACGATGGCCACAGGCCGTTTATGTACCGGTGCCTTGCCGTCTTCTACACGGGCAACAAACAGCAGGTCCTGTACAAAACGGGTGGTATGGATTGTTTGCTCTTTTATACGGTTGAGCGCGTCAATGTATTGCTCGGGTGGTTTTTCATCGCCGCGAAGGGCGATATCTGCCTCGCCCTGCATGATCGTTAGCGGGGTTCTGAGCTCGTGGCTGATGTCGGCCAGAAACTGCTTGCGTGTCTCACTGATGTGCTCAAGCTTCTCATTGATGCTTTTGAGCTCACGGGTTCGGTTGTCGACCAGCGCTTCGAGATTCTCCTGTGTGGCGCGCTCGCGTTCGCGCTGAGATTCGATTTCTGCCGCCATTTTGTTCAGCGCTGTGGCCAGCCCGGAGAATTCATCTTCAACATTGTGTGGTACGCGATACGAGAAATCGCCGCTGCGGTAGGAGATCGCCGCCTGTTCGAAGGTTCGCAGCGAGCGGTTTAACGCGCGCCAGGTTGTGAACAGTAAAAGAGAACCGAAAAACACAAAGCACAAAAATATCAGCGACAGCAATCGCGTCAGAATGGTGTTGAGTTCCTGCGCCACCACCTGTGTTTCTCGCACCTCACGCAACTCCTCCGCCAGCGCTTCATCGATCAGTCGGATGAAACTGCCTTCAACCTCATGACTGCGCAGTTTCAGCAGCGCTGAGCGTGCTGCGGGCTCATCGTTATTCTGGACGGCAATGCGCACCAGCTCGCTGCCACGAATGATCTCTTCCGCGAGTAGTTCTATCTCATTGAAGTGTTCCAGCTCTTCTGCTTCTTTCACGTCACCCACGTGGGTGAGTTCGGCAGCGATACTCTCGCGCACGTCTTTCAGGGCGGTGCGCAACGCTTCTTTATTGCGGTAACGCTCCTGCAGGTTGGTCAGCGTACCCTGTTCGACAATCTCGCCGATGGCGCTGAGCTTCCGATAGGTATGGTCGGACACTGCGCGGTAGCTTGAATAGACGTGCTGGGCACGCCCGCTGCGCTCGAGATAAAAATTGTACTGTCTGGCGGTGTAGAAGAGGGCGGTAGAGGCGATGAGGACGAGTAAAAACAGCGTAATAGCAGTGGCAACCAACCGCTTTTTTAAACTGTTTTTAAACGAGCCGGGCATAGGGTTATCTAACTATCGGGAAGCTGGAAACGGCGTTAGTTTACCAGTCAACAAGCTGTCGGGTACGGGTATTGGTGAAGATTTGTAACGTGTTTGGCGGATTGCTGATCCGCCCGAAAAGCGCGGGCGGATCGTAGCCGGTTCAGTCACAAACCTGCGTCTGCCGCTAGTTTGCGATCGGTGATAACAATGATGGGTTCATGACAAGGTTGCGCACGCCGTGCGCTTTGTCTTCATCAAATATGTTGTTGTCAAACCAGTTGGCGACTGATGCAATACTCACCTTCGCCACGTCTGGTCTGACGCTCCAGCTCACCTGCAGCGGCGATCCTTTCTCGTTATAGCCGGGGCCGGTGGTAGAACCTGCGTACTGCACGGGTGTGCCGGTATCCGACGGAATGTTTGGCGCCTGGAAGAAACCGTTAATCTCCTGCACTTCGGTTTGTGAGACAAAATCGAGTGCGCTGTCGTCATTGACTACAACGTAAACCTGGGTTTCCACACGGAGTTGAGGGTTGGCGATTGAGTCGCTCAGGCACGAACCGAGTGTAGGTCCGGGAGTGACCTGCGCTGTCGAGTGGACGAAATGTACTTCGATCGTGTCGCCGGGCTTCAGGCCGCCCTTGCCGACCGGTTTATCATAGGGTGCCAGTTCTGCGTCACTGAGGTCGCCGTCATAAAGATAACCGGAGCCGTAGCCCTTGCCGTCGCCGTTTCCGGCATAGCGGGTGAACGCTCCACCTTTGTGTTCGGCACCGGCGTGAAAGTGGATGTTACATAAATTCATTTGAGTGTGAGCCGGTGCAGTCTCGAACACTCTTGCGTTGCTGCCGGCGACTGCGTCGATGTCTCTGGGTGATTGCGGGCCAAAGCCGGCGCCGTCTGTGGCCGCGGCCAGCGCTGCTCTCTGGGCGCTGACGACGTCATCGGAGACAGGGTCTGTGGCGGCAGTCACAGCGCAGCTCAGTGCAGTTGCACCGATTGCAACAGCCAGTGATTTCGTGTGGAATCTGTTCATCTGACCTTCCATTGTTGTGGTGGCATTGTTGAGAGGGGATCTTGGCTGCAATAGCCAAGGAGGATGATGCGTTGGAAGGAGTAAACAGGTAATGTCAGACAAATAAATTTAGATTAACGTAAATATGAACATTACATAAATCATATTAAAAAGTGAGGGACTGCAAACACTGAACTGGTTCACACTTTGTAAAAAACACGCTACCGGGCCGGCTGTCTGTGTACGCGTGTCTCGTTCCTGGAATCCCGCGGGAGCGATGGGTTCAAAACCGCGATAACCCGCCGCTGCCCTCTGTGATCGTTCTGCAATTGCGAATAACGGGATTGTGCCCGTCACAGTTGATGATCACGAATAGGTTGTGTCCTCAGGCTGGCTGGCAAGTCAAAAGATCGGGCATTGGTGAACAGTAGTTCAGTTGCAACAGCCCGTGAATGATTTTCTGACCGCCTGAACGCAGTTCCGGAATATTCGCAGTGCATTGCAGCAGATACTGCCTGTCATGCGCCAAGCGGGTTGCGCCGGCCAATGAAGAACGATAACCGATAAGACAGGCAACGTGAGAATACATACCGGTGTTCACAAGAATCTGATCGCCATCAGTGTGATTTCAACGCTGTTGATCTTCTGGCTTGGCACTGTGTTCTGGCTTGAGGCGTTTCACCAGCGAAGCGGCGCAGCACAACTGCGCATGTCGACCAAACCCGAAAGCGCGCTTTTTGCGCTGGCGAACAGCCTGGGGCAGGAGCGTGCGTATCTGCATACCATGCTCGCCATAGAGAGTTCCGACCCTCAGGTAGTCGATAGTTACGAACAGCTCAAAAATCAATCCGATCAACTCTTCGACAAAGCCATTGATCAAATCCGTGCGTCGAGGAATACGCCGTTCCGTTTCGTCGAGCATCGATACACTGAAGAGTCGGTGGAGCAACTGATATTCGAGTTGCTGGACGGTATGCGAAAAATCTCGCAGTCTTCATCGTCCATATTCCTGCAGAAGCTCATTCCATTGTCACAGCGCGACAACGATATGCGGATGCAGTTGTTTGATGCATACGGCACGCTGATACAACAGGTAAACAGTCTTCGACTGAGAACTCACTTTCTGCCGGAGAAAAACTATCAGGAGGTTCTGGCCTCTCATAGTCTTAAAAATTCTATCTGGAATCTGAGCGAGTCCACTTCGCAGATCAGCGCGTTGCTCGAAAGTTACCTGATAAAACGGCAAAACGGGTCTTTGGAGCAAGTCCGGGCGGACGGGTTATTATTTCGTGTGTTTCAACAGGCGAGGTACGCTGATCAGGCAATTTTTGCCATTGAAGAGTTTGCTGAATCCACCAATGATGCGTCCATTCTGGATGCAGATCTTCATGCTGTGATCAGCCAGTATAAATCGCAGTATGTGATTGTTAAGCAGCGGCTGACCCAGGCAATCCCTGTGGCGGACAACGATAGTATTTCACTGGCTGAATGGCAGAGGCTGTCGCTTCAGGTAAGCAACCAGGTCGAGCGTTTAACCAACGATACTATCGACAGAACCATCGACAATGCGCGTAAGGTGGAGGCGGCAGCGTTAAAGAGTCTGGCGATTGATTCGATGCTGGTGCTGGTATGTCTGGCCATGGCGGTATCCTCAACAACACTGGCCAGGCGGGTGCAGTATCAGGCAACACACGATGAACTGACCGGTTTGCCGAACCGGCGATACTTCGGTCAGCAACTGGGGCAATCAATAGAAAAAGCAAACTTGTCGTCTGCAAGTGTGGCATTGCTGACAATCGATTTGAATCGTTTCAAATCGATCAATGATTCCATGGGGCATGCGATTGGTGACGCGCTGCTGAAAATGGTTTCGGCACGGCTGCATGAGTGTACTGATGAGCGTATGTGTATAGCACGACTGGGGGGAGATGAGTTTTCATTGTTTTTTATACCGCACTCACCGGCTGAGGTGCAGCGGCTTGCCGGTAACATTCTGGAGACTCTGGAAAATCCATTCACAATAGAGCAGGGCGTGCTGAAAATTGGCGCCAGTATCGGCATCAGTTTGTATCCGCAGGATGCCGACAGTGCAGGAGAACTTCAGGTAACTTCAGACTACGCGATGTTTTTTGCCAAGAGACAGGGCAAGCTCGAAGGTAAAAGCATCGTGCAGGCGTACAATCGGGAAATGGCCGAAGAATTCGAGAATCGACTGCGCACCGAGCATGATCTTGCACTGGCCATCGAGACTGATCAGCTCGAACTTTACTACCAGCCGCAATACAATCTGGCACAGAATCGTGTCGATGCGGTGGAGGCATTGCTACGCTGGAACCACCCCCAACGCGGCATGGTGTCGCCGGTAGAATTTATTTCGGTGGCTGAAGAATGCGGTTTGATGCCAGCGCTGGGAAGCTGGGTATTGAACGAGGCCTGTCGACAGGCGGCGCAATGGAAGACACAAACCAATCTTGGTTTGCGCGTTGCGATTAATGTTTCTGTTCATCAGATTATGCAGCCGGCATTTGTGCAGGATGTACTGCTGACGCTGGAGCGTCATCATCTCAGTGCAGACGCGATAGAAATTGAACTGACAGAAAGTGTATTTGTGTCGGATTCGGAGTGGGTAAGCAAATCACTGCAGCAACTAAGCGAAGCCGGAATTAAGATCGCGCTGGATGACTTTGGCACGGGGTATTCATCGTTAAGCCGGTTGCAGGATCTGCCAATCAATACACTAAAGATTGATCGATCGTTTATTGCCAAGCTGGACGGACCATCCGATATTTCGCAATCCGTCACCGCATCTATAGCGTCGATCGCCGGTGTGCTTGGACTGGAGACAGTTGCCGAGGGGGTTGAATCGGACTGGCAGCTCGATCAGATTTCCGGCCTGGGTATAAACATGGTGCAGGGGTTTCTCTACTCAAGGCCGGTTTCCAGTGATCAGGTGCCCGGGGCCATTGATAATCTGAACAGTGATCCGAACGGTTTCAACAAGGCTGCATAACGCTGCTGTTAGAGCACCGTTAGCAAAAATTTACTGTTGTCAGGATTGCTGTGTTGAGGCCTGATGAATGGTAAGTTGCGGGAATGGAATCTGCCATTGATGTTCGTTTGCCGCTGCGACACAGGCCTGTGTTAACAGACGTCGGATTTTAAAATAGTCTGCGGCGACTTCGCTTTTCAAAGACACATAAACAATAAAGTCGATAGACGATGCGCCTGCTTCCGACAGTTCAGCCATCGCAGACTCCATCTGTTGCTGATATCCGGCGGCTTCAAGCTCGGCAACTACAAATGCTTTAAGTGTTTGCGGGATTTCTTTGAGACTTTTGTCCTGCAGGTTGTAGTCGAGCCCGAACACTATCCACACACCGAAAGTCGGGTCACGCGAAAGATTCATGACTTGCAAGGCGTAAAAATCTGCCGTCGGGTAGGTCATGGTCATGCCACCGCGAACGTTAATTTCAACCAGATCGGGAGTCTGATGTTTGACCGTTCCCATGGTTTCGTCCGGCAGCAGAATGACATCACCCGGAGAGGTTGGAAACCAGAGCTTGTTTTTTACCGGCCGTGAGACCAGCTCACTCATTGTGTGTAAAGGCAGTCGCACAACGCCGTCCAGTGCAGGATTCCACAGGACCGAATGCAGATTCAATGAATTTACCTGCCACGGCAGCCCGTTATATACCACCCGCTCACCTTCTCTGACGGATCCCAGGTTCAACAGCAGTCGGGCTTCGGATACATAACGAGGCAAAAACTGACGAAGACTGAATAAGGCTGCTGTGATTAATAAAAATGCAATGGCCAGCATCAAAACATCTTCGCGTAAATACAGCACCATCAATACGGCACACATGATCGCCAGTGTTGCTACTACGTAGTAGCTGTAGGAGACAACTCGAAACCAGGTGCTTTTGCGTCTGGTTTCTTTTGACGTGAGTTGTGTTGCATATAACCACCACAAGGCACGCAGTGTCAGCCAGGTACCGATTGCAGCAATAAGCGCGATAAACAGGGTTAACCCTCTACCCAGAAAGAAGGTGCGTGCAGTCCTGTGGGCGGACTGCCACAATGATTCATCTTCTGCGGTAAGTTCGCTCAGTTGCGACTGGGCAAGCAATTTTTCCTGTTTCAGTTGTTGAGTCTGATCTATCCAGTCATCAAGGTACCGGGACAGTTTGTTTCTGGCAGCAACAGAGATATTCTGGCTCAGCAGGCCATTGATGGTGAGCACGGCGTCTTCATATTCACTTGAACTTAAATCGAGTTGATCAATCCTGTCGCGAAGCTGTGCGATTTGTCTTGGTTTGCGGGTAACGCTTTTAAGAGAGTCGATAAGTGGTTTGAGAATATCGACCACTTCCTGCTGCCAGGTGGTGTCTGTGGCTTCAGGGGGTTTGACTATTATTGAACTCGACTTTCCCAGTGCGTTCAGTAAAAAGGATTCGTTGAGTACGTCGAGTTCCCGTCGCACCTCATTGAGTGCTAAGTTGTCTTCAATGGACACATTTTCGCTGCCGCTTATTTGCAGTTTCAATTGTTCGCGTAGCTGTGTTTTTGCTTCAATCAGGCTTGCGAGTTCTGCCAGTGCGTTGATCTGCACGGTACTGGCCGGGTTGTCCTGACTGTCTAGCTGCGCTGTTGCCGGACCTGCAGGCAGAAACAGCAAAGCCGTTATTGTGCACTTTAAAAAAGTGCACAACGTGGTGAAAATATGACGAATACAGGTTTGTCTGTTCACGAGTGCAAGTGTTGTCACAGAAAATAGCGGGCCGCGGTTGAGTATACTCCTGTGTTGCCCGGGTTCTGTGGCTAATCAGTAAGATCACACTGCGTGTGTTAAACCGTCGGGTCAGCCCCGGGCGACGTCAGCCCGAGGCGACCGGCTACTCACCGCGTGGGTGTTGGTGACGCAGCTATGGCTTGCGATTGCACGGAATATCGGATGACGCTCTCATGCTTTCACGATACGCTTCATGCGAATTTATACCGATGTCTTTCAACAGGTATGGTGGCAGTGCTTTCAGCTCGCGGCGCTCACGGCTTATCTGGATTTTTATCTGTTGCCGTACGAACCATCGCGTCACACTCTGTTGTAGTGAAGCGAATAACACGCTTTGGTGAGGTGCAACATGCAATGGCCGGGTAGCATCAATACTCATGATTGTCTCCATCAATTATTGTGAAGTATCTTGGTTTTTCCTAACGAATATTGACTTTAGCGGAGAGGCGGCATATAAGAAAAACGAATTATTTTGAAGCCATACTTCACAAAAGCTGATGCGACCATGAATGCCCGAAAAACGCTTGATTTGAACACGTTGCGAAGTTTCGTCACGATCGCTGATACTGGCAGTATGACGCGCGCGGCGAGCCGTCTGCACTTGACGCAGTCAGCCATCAGTATGCAAATGAAAAGACTTGAGAGCAGTGTTGATGCTGCCTTGTTTGATCGCTCGCGGCAGGGCATTACACCGACTGCGGTAGGTGATCAGCTGCTGCACTATGCCCGACAGATGCTGCTGCTGAATGATGAAGCCTGGGGACGCCTGACAGCAGAAGAGTACGAAGGACGTGTATCACTGGGTGTACCGTCTGACATAATCAACCCGGTGATACCACTGGTTCTCAGGCGGTTTACACTGGAATTTCCGAGAGTTCAGGTGCAGCTGGCTTCCTCAATGACCAAAAAGCTGTTGAAGCAGTTTGAAGCGGGTAAACACGATATTGTACTGACCACAGAACATTCACCGGGCAAAGGGGGCGAAATTCTCAGTACCCAACGATTAATCTGGACCGGTGCGATTGGTGGCGGTGCATGGAAGAAGCGTCCGTTGCCTATTGGTTTTTCCCGTGCCTGCGCTTTTCGGCAGACGGTTATCAGCGCGCTGGATAACCAGGGCATTGAATGGCGCGATGTGGTTGTGGCAGAGGACGAAATTGCCGGTGTGGCGACGTTGTCAGCCGACATGTGTGTCGGTGCTGAACTGGAGTTTTCAGAGCACGGAGGGCGCGAAGAAATTAATCATGAAGATACCTTACCGCAACTTCCGGATCACTCGATCATCATGTACCGGACGACTGATCGTTCAAGTGGCCCGGCGGAAGTGCTGGCTGACTATTTGACCGAGGCATTTGCGGCGAGCTGACCTGCGGCGGGTACTGGTAATTTTACCGCAGCAGCCGGTGATTAATCCGCGGTAAAGGAGAGTCAACCCACTGTAGTATCTGTCGGGACATCAGGCATACGGCTACCAGCGGCATATACCGCTTTCTATCATGAGTGTTGGGTGGTAGTTGGAGGGTTGTTGGAGTTTGCAATGAGCGACTGCCTCGCTGTCCGGTCGGATGCACCCGGCCGATTCCCCGCGAAAGCAGATTAGTCTGCGCGCGACGAACGGAAACGATTGCACTGCGGTCAGTCTCAACTGGCTACAAGGAAGGTATACACAATGGAATTGTCATCGCAATTTGCTGACAAAGGTGTGTTGTTTGATGTGATCGGCCTGCTTGGCGTACTGGTATACGTGGGTAGCTATTCGGCTTTGCAGTTTGGCAGGCTGGATGGAAACTCCATACAATATTGCGTATATAACGGAAGTGCTGCCACACTCGTGTTGATCAGCTTGTTCCATGACTTCAATCTGGCATCGGCGATCATACAAATTGTGTGGATCAGTGTCAGTCTCTATGGATTCTTTCGCTATTTTCAGCGCAATCGAAGAAACAAGGTTAATAAAACCGTGCAATCTGCCGTGCTGTAAAAAACAGCAGGCATTGTCGCTGATACCACAGAAGATCGTTGTTCACCGAAGCCGTTGTCAGGAGTTTCAAGCCGCCGAAACTACGCTGCCCGGTGGTTGTTAAAGACGTAAAAATATGAATCCATTCTACTGATTTACCTAAAGAAACTGCACTGATCATCTCAGCACATTCAAGAATGTGATCTGGTAGGCCGTTAAACTGCCATCTGGGCCATGTTTCTGCGTTGAACGTTGAAACCTGCCCGCGTCAGTTCACGATTTTGGAGCGCTGATGTCTACCAAGAGCAGAGTGTTGGCGGTTGATGACAACCAGACCAACTTGATGTTGTATGAAGAATTGCTTGATGAGCAGTACGAGCTGGAAACTGCTGAAAACGGCACGGATGCGCTCGAGCTGGTGTCCAGTTTCAAACCGGATATTGTATTGCTGGATATAATGATGCCTGGACTGACCGGGTACGAAGTGTGTACAGAGATCCGCAAACTGCCGCCACCGGCCAACAGCATAAAAGTCATACTGGTGTCTGCTAAAAACACCACGGCGGACAGAATTATCGGCTATGAGTCCGGCGCTGACGACTACCTGATCAAACCGTTTGATGAAGATGAGCTCGAAGCAAAGCTCAGTGTCTTTTTGAAATTGAAATCAATGGAAGAGATTGACCAGCTCAAATCGTCAGTGATGTCGTTATTCAGCAGTGAAACCCGGGCACCGTTAAACGGCATTATCGGGCCCTTGCAGTTGTTACGCTCGGCCAATGACGCCAGCGAGCCCGAGGAAAGAATGAAGTGGCTCAATCTGGTGCACGATTCCGCCAGAGAACTGCAATCGCTGGTGGACAGGGTTATGTTGTTATCACGCCTGCGTGCAGATCAGCACAGCCTGCAAAAAGATGAAGTCAGCTCGGAATATTTGATGAGTCAGGTGGTGTACTCAGGAAAGCCATTGTCTGAGGCAAGGGATATCAGCCTGACTGTGGGCGAAGACGTAAAGGCTCAACTTAGCGTCGACCGTGAACTGATTGCAAGTTGCCTGAGCACGATCCTGCAACAGTCTTTGAACTTGAGTAAGCCCGGGGCCAGCCTGGTGTTAAATACCCGACGGGTGGATGATCAACTGGAAATTGTGTTCAGCGGATGTGACCGTCGGGCCGACCCCGAAGTGCTCGAGGCGCTCATGGAAGAGGAAACTTCTCCCGCTGAACACGCGGCAATGCACGGTGCCTCACTAAGTCTGTCCATTGCCAAGGAAGTAGCAAGGCTGCATCAGGGAAAGATAACTGCAGCCAACGACGAAGATGGCACGGTGCTGAGCCTGCACTTGCCATTAACCGCCTGAATCTGGAAAAACAGGGGATATCATGATTAAAAAACTCAAAGCCATTAGTGTTTTTTTTACACTGGTCACTTTTGCCAGTGGTTTGTCGGCCGGCTCTGAACCTGCAAAAACGCTGACGTTTGGTGTGGTTCCGCAACAGTCAGCCGGTAAACTGGCTCGCAACTGGGGGCCGATACTCAAGTATGTGGAAGGAAAAACCGGTATAGCATTACGCTTCGCAACCGCACCCTCGATTCCCGAATTCGAAAAACGTATGGCGCAGGGTGAGTACGATATCAGCTACATGAATCCGTATCACTATACGGTTTTCCACGAAGCGCCGGGTTACGAGGCTTTCGCCAAGGCAAAGGGTAAGCAGATCAAGGGAATTGTGGTGGTTCAAAAAGACAGTCCGATTGCTGACTTGAGCGAACTGCAGGGTTCAGTAATGGCGTTTCCCGCACCCGCTGCATTTGCTGCAAGTGTATTGCCGCGAGCACATTTGAGTAACGAGAATATTGACGTAGAACCCAAGTATGTCTCTTCTCACGATTCGGTTTATCTATCGGTTGCCCGGGGGTTGTATCCTGCCGGTGGTGGTGTGATGCGGACCCTGAATTCAATCGACGAAGGCATCCGCGATCAACTGCGCATTCTGTGGACCACCGAGCCATATACATCACATGCGCTTGCAGCACACCCTCGTGTGCAATCAGAATCTGTGCAGAAGATTCAGCAGGCACTGATCAGCCTCGAAACCACTGAAGAGGGGCAGAACTACCTGAAAGCGCTATCTTGGAAAGGTGTTGAGGCCGCCGATGATGCGCGATGGGATGATGTGCGTGAACTCGGTCTTGACCTGCTCGACTTGCTGATCAACGGCACCTGATCGGCCCTTACCGGGCTAAACAACATCGCTATACCGGGCTCCACGATTTGGCTGGAGCCTTATGCCAGGTGAGAATATGTCTTTCCGACTAAAAACGATTCTCGGCATCGCGCTCATCGAGGGGGTGTTGCTGGTGTTGATGGTTTTAAGCGCTCAGAAGTTTCTGCGTGAATCGAATCAGGAACAGTTTGTTCAGCGGGCAAACTCCACCGTCAGTCTCTTTTCCGATGCCACCAAAAATGCAGTCATCGCGACTGATCTGGCACTGCTGGACAGTTTTGTCGAAGAGATCAGTACTAACGCCGAAGTGGTCTACGTACGTGTCATCGGGCAGGATGACCTGGTGTTATCACAGGCCGGTGTTGAGGAAGCATTGGCGCGGCAGTTTACGCCGGACACCGATATGGCGAGCCTCGATGATGCAGTGTTTGATATCAGTTCCCCCATCAATGAATCCGGTTATACCTACGGTCGGGTGGAAATCGGATTTTCCAATGACAAAATTGCCCAGTTGCTGGAGAGTTCCCAGCGCACGCTGACCGGTATAGCCGTTGTAGAAATTTTGTTAGTCGCGCTGTTTTCATATCTGCTGGGTACTTATCTTACGCATCAGCTGTGGTATCTGAAGAAAGGGGCTGAAAAACTGGCAGGCGGTAAGCTGGGGTACCAGTTGCCGGTGAAAGGTTCAGATGAATTGGCGCAAACGGTGGTGTCGTTTAACCGGATGTCGCGTAAGCTTAAAGAGAGTGAGATGCGCAAAGATGCCTACATGCATTCTGCACTGCATGGCATTATCACCCTGAATGATGCCGGAGTTATTACCGAATTAAACGGTGCAGCAGAAGTGCTGTTCGTCAATTCAAGAGATGACATGATCGGGCAGCATTTATCGGAAGTGATGTCGCTTGAGCAGTCGGATCATGCGGCATATGTCACTGCGCTGGGGCAGCCGGACAATGGTATTGAAATATTTTCGAAGGTGCATGAATCCTCTATGCGTAACGGTGTGGGTGCCATTGTTCACCTGCAGTGGGTAATCAGTGAAGTAAGATTGGATGATGAAAAAATCTTTGTGGTGTTTGCCGAAAATATTAATGAAAGAAAAGAAGCCGAGTTATCGCTGATTGCATCGACGCTGGCGGCACAGGAAGCCAATGATGCCAAGTCAGAGTTTCTTGCCAATATGACGCATGAGCTGAGAACCCCGTTGCAGGGAATCATCGGGTTTTCCTCACTAGGTGTAAAACGTTCTGAAAAAGCCAGCCCCGAGAAGGTAAAGAAATATTTCACCACCATACAGGACAGTGCCAACACGTTGTTGAGTCTGGTGAATAATCTGCTGGATCTGACCAAGCTTCAGTCCGGGAAAATGAACTACCAGTTCTACAACGGCGATCTGAATCAATCGATCGGATCGGTCGTGTCCGAATTACGGGGGCAGTGCAAAGAGCGCGGGCTGACGATTAAGCATGAAGATTCAGATACGCCACTCACTACGGTGTACGATGCATCGAAAATAGATCAGGTGATGCGCAACCTTTTGAGTAACGCTATTAAATTTTCACCTGAAAACAGTGAAATAACAGTGACCACTGAAGACACGGGTAACGCAATAAAGGTTTGTGTTGCAGACAATGGCCCGGGTATACCGTCCGGTGAGCTTGAGATCGTTTTTGATAAATTCTCGCAGTCGTCAGTAACGAAAGACGGATCGGGTGGCACCGGGCTCGGGTTGCCGATATGCCGTGAAATAATCTCCGCACACGGTGGTGAGATCTCGGCCGATTCGCTTGAAGGTAAAGGAGCTGTCTTCACCTTTACGCTGCCTCATGGCATTGCGGAAGTCGAACGCGATGAACAATTGCTGTCATCATCGGCCAGCGCCAGAAAGGCCGCCTGAAAAAATTTTGACGCTGCTCGCAATTCAATTGTGACGTATCGCTGAACCTTACTGCCGGTTTTCCGCCATCTTCTTTGTTGACTGTACAGATATGTACATCCGCGCCGATTAACAGTGCAACGGTAAAAAACTGTGAATTCGTGTGATAGCCGCAAAATAAGGCCTTCCGGCAAATTCCGCCGCTATGCACTTAAGCAAAAGACTATCTTTCGGCCTGCTCACGATGAGTCAGGCTGATGAGGGTAGCCATATGGAGACGGCGTGAAGAAAAAACTGCTACTAACACTGCTCATGGTGTCAGCTCAGGGCATAGCATCGACAGCGGGGGTGAATCCCGGTTCAAGTATGACCACCGGTCCTTCGTCCAATGTGTATTCGATTGCAGCGGCATCTAATAATCCTGCCATGACTTCACTGCTGGTAGATGATGATCAGCGCTGGCGTTTCTCCTACTTTCCAAGTCTCGGGTTCAGTGCCGAGTACGGAGATGTCGACAACTTTTCCGACGACATCGAAGAGTTAATCGATATTATTGATGATCCCTCTCTCATTCAGGAGCCGGTGAGTGAAGTGTTGACGCGCTTTAACAATGCGCTGATCACACTGGGCGACACCGGGTATCTGAAAGGGACGCTCGGTATTGGCGCGCCTATTCCTGCGCTGGTTCATCGCTCGCCGGTGTTGAATTCATCAATCGGTGTAAGTGCGAGTGTACTCGGACAGGCCAGTGTACAGGTTCTGGACGACGAGCTGACCTACGATGATCAAAACGGCACGTTTGCCACTGCCACGTCGCTGTATTTGAAAAGCGGTATTCAAAAGTCTTTGACGGTCAGTTACAGCCAGCAATTGAGAAACACGCCAAAGCTGCGTTTTGCCAAAAAGGGAAAGCTCTATGGTGGTGTGTCTGCAAAGTTGATTTCACTTGCCCTGAGCAAACAGGTTTCTCCTCTGCAGCAGCTTGATGGTGACAATGTTTCATCTGTATTGCGTGATGAATACGATGCCAATCTGAATGACACCACCAATGTTGCATTGTCCGCCGGACTGGTATGGGAAACCGGGCGTTACCGTCTGGGCTTTACGCTTGAAAATATTAATTCGCCAAAGTTCGATTATGGTGCGATAGGCGTTGACTGTGCCAGTAAGCCCGAAAACACCACTGCGCGAAGCAGCTGTGAAGCGGCAGCTCAGTTTATACAGGCGGACGGTCGCATCAAGGCCCGTGAAACACATACGATGCATGCACGCAGTCGTGTCGATGGACTGGTGTACATCAACAAAAACTGGATGGCTACTGCAGCACTTGACCTGGCCGCCTACAACGACATCGTCGGTTATGAAAACCAGTGGATGCACCTGGCCACCATTTATGAATTTGATAATCGCCTTGTGCCATCGGTAAGAGTAGGGCTGCAAAAAAACCTTGCCGGGGAGAAGTTGTCCAGCCTTACCTTCGGCACCAGTCTGTTCCGTTTTCTTTCTGTTGATGTCGAATACGGGCTGGACAAAACTACCATTGATGGTGGCTCTGCCCCGCGTCGTGTCGGTATTGCTCTGGGCATTGAAGAATCATTTTGATTAATTCGTAACCGTGCCGCACCACTTACTCAATTTGCATTTGAACACCCGGGGAACGACGACTATGAAGGAAAATACAACTGTTTGCGTAATGCGAAAAAGCCTGCTTACGATAGCAATTGCCGGTGTTGTTGTTACCGGCTGTGGCGGTACAGGACAGGATGATGGCTCACCGTCGAATACGGTACAGGAGTTCGGAGGCTCGGTAATAGACGGCTACCTTGCTCGCGCCACGGTGTTTCTGGATACCAATAATAACGGTACCAGAGATGCCTGGGAGGCGTCTGCGTTTACCGATAATGACGGCTTTTATTCCTATAACCCGCGCACCGATATCGACTACTGCGCCGATGGTGCGACCGAACAACAGCAGCAGTATTGCCTGGCCTCGGCTGTCACCTATGAAAATGTTGTGGTGAGAGTTGACGGGGGCTATGACGTATTGACCGGTGAGCCGTTTCTGGGGCAGATGACCCGTCGTGTTGAAGTGGATGGTGATGGCCTGGTGACCGATCAGATTGTATCCCCGATTACTTCTTTAATGACCGCTGCGCGAACTGATGAAGAGAAAACTGCGATGCTCGATGCGCTCGGGCTTGAAGAATCAGACCTTGATCGTGACTATTTCAACAGTGACGGCAGTGGTGCGGTGGATGCGGAGCTGTTGAACAAAGCGCTGACAATTCATAAGGCAGTTACCGTGCTTTCGGACAAGCTGACCGACACCTACGATGAAATCGGTGAAACTTTCGGTACACCTAACGATGCGAGTGCGGCGGTGTATCAGGCACTGGCAGAACGGGTGGTTGATACGCTCGATCTCGATGCAGCACTGCAACCGCAACAGCTTTACCAGGTGCTGGATCAGGCCGAAGCAGAGCTGCGCAGTGTCTATGAACGTAAGGATCTCACGCTGCCGGCAGATATGGGTAACCCGTCTCAGCCGGGTGGTTTTGCCAGAGTGGCAGAGGTGGTCAGTGATATTCCTCCCGTGGTTGATGCACTCATCGATGAAAACGATACGACACAAACCGAAGCTGATGTAACCGGTAAAGCGCGTGCACTCGAGGCACTGGTTATCAAGGCAGTTAATGAAACCACCGTCGATAGTTCAATCGCCAATGCCGTTGAGTTTTTTACCAATAATTCCAACGAGCCGCTGATCGGTGCGTTGGTTGACAGCCTTGGTGGTGACGATGCCGACGTTGATCTGTTATCGGAAAACGATTTCAGCGGGCCGGACTTCGACTCGGTGGTTGAAGTAGCTCAGTCGTCTTCTGTACCTGTCACAGCAGTGCCTATTACCCGGGTAGGCGGTCTGCAGTTGCGTTTGGCTGATCTTGATCTCGGGGTGGCACCGAACAGACTCGACGACAACGAAATTGAGTTTTATTTCAACGGTGCACCGGAAGATGCCGATGGCTCTTTTACTGCCTGTGTGAAAATCATCAGTGATGCCAATGAAGACGGCACGCTGGGAGAGGGCAGCACACGCGGTGAGTTGGCAGATGGCTTCTGGAGTAAGCTTGGTGCCTCAGGTGCAGACGGTTCGACTTATAATTTGTTGATGACACTGAATTTTCTGGGGGCAACCTACCAGGGAATAATCAAGGTGGCAGGTAAAGAGACAATTAATGGCGTCGAGTATCAGTCTATTCGCTTTGATAACGACGGTAAGCTTGAGACCTGGCACACTCTGTATGGCTTTACTGCGCAGGGTGAAGTGCCGGTATCGAATGCTGCCTGCGAAGCAAAACTGCCGTCGCGTGTCGGTATCTAGTGTGGATTATTCACAACGGTTCGGCGCCGGGATTTTCTCCCGGCGTCGAATAGGCACACTGCTATTTTGATAACGTTGCCCGAATAGTGGTTTGGAGCTGTATCCATAGCGTTTCGCTAATATTTACTTGCTGCCTTAATAGTTATCCGGGTTAGCAGGGCGGTATTGCGTTCACATGCAGTGAACGCAGCGGTTGTCGTCAACGGCTCCCGTAGCCTTTTTTGACACAGGGTTATCTCTACAGGACTAGCGGCAGTTGCTATTTGTCGGCATGGGGTGGCAGCTGCAGGCCGTCTTCTTCCAGTTCTTCGCGGTTTGCGTAGGCGATATAGATTCCCGGTGGCTCGCGTTCATCTGTTTTCTTTTCGATAGCCTGCGCGCTTGTCGTGATGCGATTGTGATGCTGACGCGCCCAGGCAAAGTGTATTTCCTTTAAGCGGTCTATTTCTGTTGCATAGTCGGGGTGGTTGCCGAGGTCGGTGAGTTCATCCGGGTCGCTTTGCAGATCAAACAACATGGGCC
>JAHDHK010000281.1 GCA_020631335.1 Chromatiales bacterium | reverse complement strand
AGCGAGTAACGCATCCACCACACGCCATACACGCAAACCACAAAACCGGTAGATGCGCCTGGCGCTTATCTCCCCTACGAAACATTCGCCAGACACCAATCCCGCAGCATCAGCGTTTTGGAATCCACTCCCGCGCCCGAAACGCCGTCTACACCCTGCCCCCATCAATCTGTCACTTTCAATTCCTTTGTAACTGTACATAAATACAGTTTACAGTAAACTCTCGCTCACCCCTGAGCAACCAGACACACCCTGACCATCATGAACAAACAAGAACAGGCATTCCTACTGCAGCTGGCACGGCAGATCTCCACGGTGCTGGCCGCCTGCGAGGAGAACGGCAGCGCCGAGATCATTCTCGGCAGCAATCGACGGGGCAATAAGATGATTCAGGTGAGGCTGGTTGCCGAAAAAAAATACATGCCGGCCTCGTCTCAGGCCACACATTGACACCCGCCAACTGAAGCCACTGTATAACGACTGTGCAATTGGCCGGCGGCACTGCTGACGGTACACTGTGGTGGTGGATCAAAATCAACCGGAAATTACTGCGCGACACTACTACCTGGAAAACTTCCAGGTATTGAGTGATTTCGTTTTCCAACACTACGAAGGGCTGTTGTCCCCACAGGAAACGCACTTCTACCACACCCTGGCAGCGCTTCCCGAGCCAGCAAAATTACTGTGCATCCGGTTGCTTATGCGCCGTGGCGAGTATTTGCGTGAAAGCAGAATTAGCTACCCCGAAATCGGCTCGCTTGCCGATGCGCTCGCGCACCTGACCAACACCGGCCTGATCGAAACCGCCCACGCACGCAATGCCGCTGACTGGCTGAATCTGTTTACCAAAGATGAGCTGCATAATATCACCCCCATGCTCAACGCAGCATACGCGGGTGGATCAACGCCGGACACACTGCCGGAGGCACTCACTCATCACGTCGACCTGCTGGGGGACACCCCGCTTGATTTAATTACACGGCTCGATACGGTATACAAGATCAGCTGTAAGGAGCACTATCAGGTATTCCTGCTGTTGTTTTTCGGTAATCTGCATCAGGATCTCACCGAGTTTGTGCTCAGGGACCTGGGTATCCGCGGGTACGAAAACTATCTCACCGATACCACGGCACTGCCGTTCCAGAGTCGCGCGCAGTTACTCGCCTACCAGCAATACTATGCGTGTGAAAGCTGCTTTGACGAAGCGGTTGAGCAGGGGCCTGATGCCCTACGCTCGCTGTTCAAGGCATTACCCGACAACACACACAATGACCCGGTTCTGCAGCGCCGTGTCCATCAGCTGTATAACCACATCGCACGACAACTGGAGCGTGAAGCCGAACTTACAGATGCAGCCATCATCTATCAGTTAAGCGTCTACCCTCCCGCCAGGGAAAGGCTCGCACGTGTGGAGGCCAGCCGTGGCAACTACCGGGCGGCACTCGACATATGCCACCAGATAACAGCTGGCCCGAACAACTCGGAAGAGCTCGAATTTGCCGGTCAGTTTTCAGTGAAGCTATGCAAAAAGCTCGATGTCGACTTCAGCCCTGCTTCCCGTTACCGGCCACCTGAACTGGCGATCGATTTACCTGCCTCACAGTTGTCTGTCGAATATGCCTCGGCATTACACTTTGCCCGAACCGGCCACTGCTATTATGTTGAAAACAGTCTGTTGACCGCCGTGCTGGGGCTGACATTCTGGGATGTTATCTTCGCCCCGGTTAAAGGCGTGTTCTTCAACCCTTTCCAGCGTGCACCTCTCGACTTTAACGATGCAGATTTTATCACCCGACGTCGTGCACTCATCGATAACCGGTTACTCGAAATCACGCAAGGCAAACTGCGGGAAATTCTTTTCAAACATTTTTATCAGAAAAGTCGTCTGGTGAACCCGCTGGTACAGTGGCAGTCGATCAACTATACGCTGTTGTCTCTGGCTGTCGAAAAAATTCCAGCAGATCACTGGCTGGTGATTTTTGACTATATGTTGCGCGACATAAAAAACCACCGCAGTGGTCTGCCTGATTTAATTTACTTTCCAAACTGCGGAGGTTATCAGCTACTGGAAGTCAAAGGCCCGGGTGATTCACTGCAAAAGCACCAGCGCCGATGGATGAAACACTTTAGTGAACATCAGATTCCGCATGCCCTGGTCAATGCGAATTACCAACGAGTGGAACACACCGCTGAACTACCGGCCCTGCTTGCCGGGTAACACGATATGCCCGGCAAGTTAAAGCGCTTGAAAGTACCGGTTAAAGGACTGGTCGAATTTTCCTGCAGAACCGGTGATCTGATACAGGCAGGCCTTGCCGGACCAACAGCTGATGAAGGACAGAAAGCGCATCGAAAGCTGCAGCGTAATCTGCGTCCGGAACAAAAAGCTGAAGTAAAGGTCGGCGCCGATCTCACACTGGGCGACACTTGTTTAACTATATCTGGCCGTATCGACCTGTACGAAGCCACGAATGGAAAAATCACCCTCGGCGAAATCAAAAGCTGCTACGCGGCACCTGATAAAATCCCCGATAGCATTCGCAATCTGCATTGGGCACAGCTGAAAGTCTATGGATATTGTGTTTTGCAATCTGACGATGCCATTGCCGACACGGTGATTCTGCAACTGATCTGGTTTAATATCATCAATGACGAGTTGCACACTGAAGAACAGCAGTTCAGCCTTGATGAACTTGAAAAGTTTACCACACAGGCAGCGCACAAATACATTGACTGGATGAACGTCATCCAGTCGATGCAACGTGACACCGTTAAGTCGGCCAAAGCGCTCGTATTTCCACATGCCGAATTCAGAGCAGGGCAACGTGAGATGGCCGGTGCTATATATGTCACTGCCAGAGACAAAGGCACACTGTTGTGTGAAGCCCCCACGGGTATCGGAAAAACGATCAGCGCATTGTTTCCCGCTGCCAAAGCGCTCGGTGAAAAGCACATCGACAGTATTGCCTATTTGACTGCAAAAACCTCCGGCCGGCAGAGTGCCAATGATGCCTTAGCACTACTTAAGCAGCACGGTTTATTCATCACCGCCGTCACGATTACCGCAAAAAAGACAACGTGCCATTGCACCAACGGCACCTGCGAACGCACTGACGATGGCCGATGTCCACTCACGATAGGTTTCTTCGACCGCCTTCCTCAAGCGCGACGCGAGCTAATCACCTGCGGTGTTATCACACCACAGACGATTGACACTGCCGCCACACATCACCAACTCTGCCCGTTTGAGCTGACGCTGCAATTGCTGCCGTGGGTTAACCTGGTGATCTGCGACTTTAACTACGTGTTCGATCCGTTAGTACGATTATCTCACTTTAGCGAATCCGCCAACAAAAAGTTACTGCTGGTCGATGAGAGTCACAACCTGGTTGACCGGGCCCGTTCAATGTATTCAGCACGGCTAAACCGACAACAAATGCTTACCGCGGCAGCCGATGCGGCAGGCAACAACCCTTTTTTAAGCAGCGCATTCAAGTCAGTAGCGAGCGCGATACAGAGAGTTGCACGGCAGTCGGATGAGTTCGAATGTGCCCATGAAAAAGCGCCTGCGACGGCAACAAAAGCAGTGCATAAGTGTATCGACGCACTCACCTCAACGCTTGAAAACCAACTGACGTTAACAGAAGCCCAGGCTGATGCGGCAAAAGAACTGTATCGGTATGCCGTCATAGAGGATCTGTTTGGAGATCACCACCGGGCCATATCCATTCGAAATTCGAACAGTAAAAACGCTCTGTTAAAACTGCAGTGCCTTAATGCCACAGACAAGTTATCGGCATCGTTTCATCAGTTCAAAGCCTCGGCCGTATTCTCGGCAACACTGCGCCCGCAACAATACTATCGGGAATCGCTCGGTCTGAACTCCGATACGCCGTGTCTGTCATTACCCTCTCCGTTTAACCCGGAGCAGCAAGGCACGTTTTTATGCGGCTGGATAGACACGCGCTACCACGCACGCGAGCGAGCTATTGAGCCATTAACACAGCTGGCCTATTCGGTATATCACTCGCGCCCGGGTAATTATCAAATATTCTTTCCCTCTTACGCGTTTATGGAATCGGTACACAGTGCTTTTACAAAACGCCATCCCGATGTACCGACGATAATCCAGCAACGTGGCAGCAGTGACGAGCAGCGTCATGACTTTCTACAGCAGTTCGACCAATCTCCGCTACTGGCATTCTCTATCATGGGCGGAATATTCGGAGAGGGCATTGACTATATCGGCGACAAACTCATCGGTACCATTATCGTTGGTACCGGTCTGGCTTCCATTGACCTGCAACAAAAATTGATAGAGCAGGACTTTGCAAGCCAGGGGCTCAACGGGTTTGACTACGCCAGCAAATACCCGGGGTTTACGCGTGTGCTGCAAACCGCCGGGCGTGTGATTCGCAGTGAAAGCGATGCCGGTGTCGTCATACTTGCGGACAAAAGATTTAATGACACCTTTTATCACAGCCTGTTTCCCTCCCACTGGGAAACCACCCACTGCAAAGATAAAGAATCACTCGATAGTGCATTGCTGGACTTCTGGGGCAGAAACTTCAGCCTCTCCTGCCCGCCCGGCTAAACGGACTACACCGGGGTCAGGTAGTCAGGAATATTTACGCTGGCAAAAGCCGACCCTTCCGTCACGATACTCATCGATTTACGCAAACCGGCCGACAACGGTGTGGTAGCCCCGTTTGAAGATGCTGACCATAGCTTCACCGCTTTACGTTTCAACGGGACAGAAACAGATTCACCCGCACGAAGCGTCAGCGGCCCTTGAGATAACAACGACGAGAAATTAAATTCCCCACGGGCAACACGGGTGACAGCCGGGGTGATGTGCGTAATGGTGGTTGCATCATGTCCGCTGTTGGTTAATACAATTTCAACATCATTGTTAGTTACCGAAACACGCCTGCTCAAGGTTATATTTGCGAGCGGCTTGTCCACCTGCAGCGCCGCGGCTGCCTGCCCGGCAGCTTGAGTGTCATATTGTGCCAGCACTCGTGTACTCATTGCCATTGCACTACCAGCGGCCGCTGCTGCACCGGCAGACAATGATAATACCTTCAGGGTTTTTCTTTTTGCTTTATCTATCACAGGGGTCTCCTGTTATTGTTCACAAAAAACCTATGGGTAAACTCGCTTGATTACACCGCTGCCTGCAGATATTCACGAAAAGACACATTTCTTACGCACTGTTGTAACACTGATGTTAAAGCAGATGAATACTGATTACGGCAATAGCCGCAGGCAGGGCCTGTATCCATAATATCTTCTTTGAAGCGGTATATCCGCCATAAACACCGGCTACCATCACAAACAATAAAAAGCACTGCGCAATATTTTTCTGCCAAACCATATCGGTTATAAACAAGGACCATAACAATCCGGCAGCAAGAAACCCGTTGTAAAGACCCTGGTTTGCCGCCATTGTTTTTGTCGGTTCAAAGAGGTCTTCAGGAAACTGCTTGAAAATCTTTGGACCGCGCGATGTCCATGCAAACATCTCAAACCACATAATGTACAAATGGAACACTGCAATCAGTAAAACAAGTGCCTTGGATACTATGCTCATACGTTACCTGTAGTTATTGATCTGTCTATCAGTGACAGCTGTGCAGTCATTAAAGTAAACGGGGCGGCAACACTGCCCTGTCTGATTTACCGGACATTTATTCAAGCTTAAGCCGGTTTTCTATCATACCCACATACCAGCTTGCCCCGAAAGGTGTGGCATCATCATCGAAATTGTACGCCGGATGATGACAGGCGGCAGAGTCGCCGTTACCCAGAAAGATATAGGCCCCCGGGCGTTCTTCCAGCATATAGCTGAAGTCTTCTGCCGGTAGTATCGGATCAACATTGTCATTGACCTGCGGCGATATTTCACGCGCGACTGCTGCTGCGTAAGCGGTATTTTCCGCCGTATTGACGGTCGCCGGATAACCCGGCTGCCAGTCTATCTCGACACTTGCACCAAAGGCCATCGCAGTGCCACGTGCGATCTCGTGTACTCTTTGTTCAACGCTCTGGCGATACTCGGGATCAAGTGTTCTCACCGTACCACCGAGTACCACCCGATGTGCGATCACATTACTGGCTGCGCTGTCGGACTGGAAAGTGCCCACAGTTAACACCACTCGCTTCAGCGGATTAACATGTCGAGACACTACACTCTGCAACGCCACTACAATATGTGACGCCACCAGCGTGGTATCGATAGCCGCATGCGGTTCTGCCGCATGTCCGCCCTGCCCGGTCACGGTGATTTCAAATTCATCTGAGGACGCAAGCAATGCACCGGGGCGAATGGCAAAGTGACCGACCGGTAAACCGGGCATGTTATGCATCCCGTACACCTCGTCTATACCGAAACGCTCCATCATGCCATCTCGACACATTTCCAGCCCGCCACCGCCGCCCTCTTCCGCCGGCTGAAATATCACGATTGCTGTGCCATCGAAGTGTCGTGTCTCACAGAGATATTTTGCAGCCCCCAACAACATAGCAGTGTGACCATCATGACCGCAGGCATGCATGCTACCCGTTACACCAGAGCTGTACTCGAGACCGGTAGCCTCTTCAATGGGAAGCGCATCCATGTCAGCTCTCAAGCCGACCACCCGCCCACTGCCCGATGCAGAACCGCTGATAACACCCACCACACCGGTGCGGCCAATCCCTTCTACCACCTCATCACAACCGAAATCACGCAGCAACGACGCCACTCTTGAGGCCGTTCGATGAACATCGAACATTAATTCCGGGTGGCGGTGAAAGTCGTGCCGCCACGCGGTAATTTCCTCATGAAGTTCTGCAAATCGATTTTTTACCGGCATACAAGCCCCTGGTGTTTTGCGTGGTTATTATTCGGAATTGAGCTGACGGACCGGCCCGTGAATTCGGATCGGCCCTTTGATGCGATCCAGATCAACCGCTTCACCGCGTTGCGTAATCTGCACGAGGTCGCGTCGTGCGAGTGTTATCGCTACCTGCCTGACCGGCTCCATATACTGCCGCCAGTCATCCTCACCTGCCAGCGCACGAGCCACTTCACTCGGACAGATCGACTTTGCAGGCCCGCGTTTGTGCAATAAGGCGTTTAGTGCGGTTTCTATTTGTAATTCATTGATATCTGGCAAAATTTAAATATTCATGCGTCAGGCCGGACCCATACCGACAGTTTGAACAATACAGAAAAAGATCACCGGAGTCGCGCTGCGCAAAACACACTACGTCTGGCTTTTTTTTGGCACCGGCAAGCATTCCCGAAGTGGTTTTAAACCTGTGCACACTTCACCGTAATAATTGTCGACAGATGGATTAACTGGTTGTCATTACAACCATAAGTCATTGACCTGTCGGGTAAAACCGGCACTGATACAAATTACCCGATCAACAGCCCAAAACGGCACAGAGTTCGCTACCCCTTCCGCGTG
>JAHDHK010000280.1 GCA_020631335.1 Chromatiales bacterium | reverse complement strand
CAGGTAGCCTGCCTGCTGAAGCACAGCTAGCAAATAGGGATAGTTGATTTCGCCCGTATCGGGTTCTCCACGATCATGCACAGCTGATATTTGCACATGGCCAAAACTGGCAACATGATTGATTATCAGGGTTTCCAGATCACCCTGAACAATTTGCGTGTGGAAAAAATCGAACATTATTTTCAGATTGTCCGTGCCCACGTCTTCGATAATCTTCACTGCTTGTTCTATTGTGCTGAAATGGTACCCCGGGACAGAGCGAGGATTCAGTGGCTCGATTACTATGTTTTTGTTATGCCGCGCAGCCTTCTCACAAGCATATGCAAGATTATTTGCATAAACATTTTGTGCACGTTCATTGCCCGCAGTAAGGCCGGCAACAACGTTTATATTCGCCGCGTTAATTGCTACCGCGTATTCAATGGCTTGATCGATCAGTTGCTGTGCCTCAGATTCCATACCCGGGACTGATGACAGTCCAAAGCAGCCTTCCGGTCCCAGTGCGGTGTTGATCCCTACCATGGTCATGTCATTTCGCTGAAGCGCTGCATTGATTTGGTCGGGCGAATAATCGTAGGGAAAATGACACTCTACTGCATTAAAACCAGCCTGTCCGGCGGCGTCAATTCTATCCGGCAGCGCAAGTGATTCCCACAGGAAGCCTATGTTTGCAGAGAATTGCAACACTGATCCGTCCAAGGAGGTTTTATAGAAACCGGATGTAATTCGGCGCAGGAATCTCGTAAGTGGTATTAGTGGCCTTAATCAGTCCGGTGCTCACATCCCTGCTGAACAAAGTTAAGTTTGAGGAATCCTGGTTGGCCACTAATACTGCGCGGCCACATGGGGTTAGCGCAAAATGCCGGGGGAATTTCCCGCCGGTGGGTACAATATCTACACGTTCGAGCTGACCGTCCTGCAGTACCTTGAAAATAGCTAATGAGTTGTCTCCTCGATTTGACACATAGAGAAATCGAGCATCCGGAGACAGCTTTATTTCAGAGACGTATGAAATTTGCTCGCGGTTTTCCAGCGTTGATTCGTACTGGATCGGTACGAGTCTTTCTTTGCTTTGTTGCGGGTCGGATTTGTCCAGTCTGGCGACGCATACGGTATTAAACAGTTCATTGGATACGTAACAGATATCCAGCGTTGGATGCATGGCCATGTGTCTGGGGCCCGAGCCGGCTTCAAACTTGATATGTGTATCAGGTACGAGCTTTTTGTTTTTTGTGTCGTAGTGGTATTGAAAAATCGCGTTCTCGCCAAGGTCCGGGATAAATACCCAGTTCTCCCAGAAGTGCGCACAGTGTGCATGTGGGCCAACCTGCCGGTTTTCCCAATGGTCCTCGCGGTACTCAACCTGACGCCACTCTCCCTCTTTTCGATATAGCTGTTTAAAACTTTGTCTTATTTCTCCCAGTACGCCGCTGGCGTCAACGTCGACAATATCAATAATGGCGTCCCAGTAGTTGATGACGATGGCCATATCTTTTTCAGGTGACATCGATATATAACAAGTTAACGGAAGCTCTGAAACTGCTTTCAAGTGACAGATCTTAGCTATCGTTAACTGAGTACTGTAATACGTCGCCGTTGTTCTGGATAGTTTCGACGATGGCATACATCATTTTGCCGTTACTATGAGGTATAAGTACCGCTGGATTCAATGCGTCGGTCACTGCTTGCTGGTGTAATTCTCCGTTTGATTTTAAGCGTGTAGATACCGCTGCCGGAGGTCGGGGCGTATGGCTGGTGCGCCAGCGCGTCAAGGTCGGTGTAGGTACCTACAAGAAACGTATAGTCCCTGTCTAGTTGTACTGTCATTTTCTAGCCTCTGCCCACAAACGGCATGCCGTTCGCCATTACATTGATATTCAGCACGTTTACATCCGGTGGCAGTTGCGCCATGTAAACCAGTGCATCACACACAGGTTCAACACCGATTACCGGTTCTTCCAGTGTGGATCCGTCCGCCTGCAGTACACCCTGTGCCATTGCGTCACCCATGCTGGAGCTGATGTTGCCGAGATCTATTTGACCGCAACAGATTCCGTAACGCCTGCCGTCGAGTGCCAGAGATTTGGTCAGTCCGGTAATGGCATGCTTGGAGCTGGTGTAGGGTGCGGAAAACAAGCGGGGGGTGGTGGCTGACACCGAACCATTGTTAACAATTCTGCCCCGCCCCTGCTTTCGCATCTGCCTGAACGCTGCGCGTGCACAGAGAAAAGCGCCGGTGAGATTAATGTTGATCAGGTTGTGCCAGCTTTCGACGGAAAGTTCGTCAATGGGCACTGCCGGTGCTGCGATGCCGGCATTGTTAAACAGAAAGTCTACACTGCCGAATTCGCTCACTGTGGTGTTGAATAGCTGATCCACCTGGGTTTCATCGCTGACATCACAGGCAACTGCCAGGCCCTTGTTAGGTAGTTGTTCAACAGTTTCATCCAGCGTGCTTTGCGTACGACCTGCGACCACAACTGTCCAGCCGGCTTTGCTCAGTGCTATTGCCGCTGCCTTACCGATACCGCCACCACCGCCGGTGACCACTGCTACTTGTGTCATTGTATTTAACCTTTAACTGCACCGGCGGTCATGCCGGTGATGATTTGTCTGGAGGCGAAGAGTGTGAAAATTATTGGTGGTATGGCGAGTAGCATACCCGTTGCCATAATGACTCCCCACTCAACATTGAACTCGGACATATTATTGACGATAAGAATGGGTACCGTTTTGGTGTCGCGATCTGACAGTGCTGACGCCAACAGATATTCGTTCCACGCAATACGAAAGGTGAAAATTGCGGCTGCCGCAAGCCCGGGCTTAATCAGTGGCAATACCACCTTGAAGAAAACCTGAAATGGCCCGGCACCATCCATGCGCGCTGCCTCTTCCAGCTGGCGGGGCACCTGAACGATAAAGCTTTGCAATATCCAAATGACAAACGGAAGATTCATCGCAATATAGATGAGTATGATTCCGGAATGCGTGCCGGCCAGACAGACATCGCCCCTGCCTCCGAAGTTGTCTCTAATCAGACTGCCAAGCCAGCTTGCTTTGTCGATACAAAATTCGTTGTTCCATAGCCCGAACACCGGCACTAGCAGTACTGCGGGTGGGACCATGCGAACCATTAAAGTTGTGGCAGATGCGGTGTCTCTGCCCATGAATTTAAATCTCACCAGTGCGTACGCGGCCATGCAGCCAATGATCAGTGTCAGTACTGTCGACACCAGAGCAATGATAAGTGAGTTAATAAAAGCACCACCGAACTTCAGGGCACAGTAGTCAAGATGCTCGAGCTCGTACGGCAGAATATCGCACAGGGCGGTTTCATAGTTTTGAATTGTCGGCATAAACAACAGGCCGGTGGTGCCTGAGATGATATCCACATCAAGCTTGAATGAATTGATTAGCATCAGGGCAATCGGGCCAACTGCCATGATTATTAACATGACTACGATGGCATAGAAGCCGGGATGCTGACGCTGTTGCGTATCAGTGGTCATCGTCAGGCTCCTCTTGCTGCCAGCATTGCTCTGGAGGCACGATACTCCATGTATCGGTTATACACGAGCATGAGTACTGTCAGCATTAACAGCATGATCAGTAAGTAGTTTGACATCGCCGCTGCCACGCCAAGCTCTCTAAACTCTGTGGCAGTTCGTGAGATTCGCAATGCCATGATTTCGGTGGACAACCCCGGACCACCCTCGGTCATTACCAGAATTACTTCCAGTACCTTAAACGCGTCTATCAGTCTCAACAGACAAGTCACTATCAATACTGGCATCATTAGTGGCAGCTTGATGTGTATGATTTGCTGCCAGCCGGTGGCTCCATCTATTCTGGCCGCTTCCAGTGCTGAGCGTGGCAGCGATTGCAGTGCTGCGAGTGCAAGGATAAATATAAAGGGTGTCCATTGCCAGATATCAGCAATAATGACTGACAATAGTGCATGCTGGCCGAGCCAGTCGACTGATTCCAGCCCTACACTCTTCAGCCCTCTGTTAAAAACACCCAGAGTAGGGTGGTACATATAACGCCATATCAAACCAACGACCACCGGCGCAATCATCATGGGCAATATAAACAGTGTCCGTAACACCGACATACCTCGAAGATTGCGATCAAGCAGTAATGCCAGGCCGACTCCAATTATCATTTCGAATGTGACCACAGAGATAGCGAACTTTAGCGTGACCAGTGTGCTCTCTCTGAAGTTAGGGTCATTCCAGAGTGTTATGTAGTTCTTGAGTCCGACAAAGGTCGACTCGGTAAGTGACTGACTTGGGTCCCAGTCCCGGAAACTGCCATAGATCATGTAGCCAAGCGGATACAGTAATGCCAGCACCATGATCACTGCTGCAGGCAGCAGAAAGATATAGGGGGTGAATCTGTTGGCAGTTGCTTTGTTCATGATGAATGATCCGACACTTGTCATGACTGAGCTTCCGGTTATTGCTAACCGGAAGCTCGTCTTAAGCTCCGGTCGTTAGTTACTCCAGGTGTAGTAACCGGCTTCTTCCATCACAGCCTTGGTTCGCTCGGCGACTCCGTCGAGTGCTTCCTGAATATCAAGGTCTTCAGTCAGAACTTTGGACAATGTGGTGCCCAGGTCGGCGTTGATTTTTCCCCATACCGGAATAATTGGGCGCCAGTCCGGGTCTGCATGCTTCAGTGCTTCACCGAATGTAGACATATGCGGGAATTTAGCATTGACGTCGGCATCTTCGTGCGTTGAAAAACGTGAAGGGTTACCTCCGGCCAGTGCGACCAGCTTGTCGCCCTTTTTAGATGTCAGCCATTGCATTAACAGGAATGCCGCTTCTTTGTTTTCAGCATTCTTAGGAATGCCGATACCGAACCCACCGGTCTGGCTGCCGCGCCGTGTACCCATCGGGTGCAGAGCCCAGTCCACTTTACCGACGACTTTAGATTTGGACGGATCATCGATCTGACCAGCCACCACAGTGGTGTCGAGGAACATGGCTGTATCACCGGCGAGGAAAGAACCCAGTGCTTCACCGAAGCCGAAACTGGCTGCACCTTCCGGCCCGCAGTCGACGATTGTCTTCAACGCGTTAGCAGCCTGGACGCCTGCTTCATTGTTGACAATCGGGTTCCAGTTGTCGTCGAAGATGCGACCACCCAGTGGTGCAAGATGCAGCAGGAATGCGTGGCTTGCATGGTGACCGGAGGCGGCGCGTGAGCTCAGCCCACCCATGCCGGGTTCGAGTTCAGGGATCTTGCAGGCAATTTCCAGTAGCTCATCATAGCTTTCCGGGACACTCAGGCCATGCTTTTCGAAAACGTCTTTACGATAACCGAGGATTGATGTTTCTGAACCGTAGGGGATGCCGAACAGGCTGCCTGTCTTGCCTTCCAGATAGCCTTTGTTGCCACCTGCAAAACCGATGTTGTAAACATAGCCATCTATCAGATCGTCAGCGTCATAGTTTGGATCTGACAGTTTCGGATTCATGAAATAGCGTGCAAGGTTTTCAAGCTGGTCTGCGTAAACGTAGTCGGCTTTTGAAAACACGACATAAGCAATGAGGTCATAGTCGCCTTCGTCCTGAGCCAGTTCAAGCGTTTGCCGCTCTCGCATTTTTAGATACGGAAGCTGGTCCACTTCGACTTCGATACCTGTTTCAGCGGTGAACTCCGGCAGAATCTTACGCACTGCATCGTAGTGTGGGTGCGCAGGGAAATTTACTATCAGTGTTGTGCCTGCGTATTCATCGTATGGCCCCGCAACAGCCGCCCCTGCCGCCAAAACGGAGGCGACCGTCAGGCTGCGGAGTGTTTGTGTGAGATTTAGCATCTTCCTTCTCCAGGTAGTGAAACAGATTGGTATAACGATCTAGCTGATGGCCTCGTCGTCGTTCAGATTAAAAAAGTGCAGGTCTTGCTGGTTGATCGAAAACCGGAGCCTTTCGCCCAACGCGATAGGGGTGTCGGATTTCAGTTCAACCATCACTTCCTGCCCACCACAATCCCCGATCAGTACTGATTGCGCGCCGATGTACTCTGAGATCACGACATTAATGTCGATAGAGTGATCGGCCGTTGCGTCGGGGGCATAGTTCAGATCACACGGTCTGATACCCATCAGAATGTCTGCTGAGCGAGAGTTGCGCAGACGGTCCGTGGTGTGATTGTCGCAACGAAGCTCAAAACCGCTGCCGCGCAGAAAAAGGCGGTCAGACTCCCTGATCATGCTTACGTTGATGAAGTTCATGGGGGGTGTGCCAAGGAATCCTGCGACAAACTTATTTTTAGGCTGCTTAAACAGTTCTTCCGGCGTTCCCTGTTGTTGAATGTGCCCGGCATTCATAACGACGATACGATCAGCCAGGGTCATGGCTTCAATTTGATCATGGGTGACATAGATCATGTTTTTGTGCACCCGCTGGCGCATCATGGCGAGTTCTGCGCGCATTTGGGTTCGGAGCTTTGCATCGAGATTGGATAGTGGTTCATCAAAAAGAAAAGTAGCGCTATCACGGGTGAGTGCGCGCCCCATGGCAACCCGCTGGCGCTGACCACCGGACAGCTCCGCCGGTTTTCTGTGCAGGTAGTCAGTCAGTCCCAGCATTTCTGCGACGTCGGTGACTTTCTGCTGAATTTCTTTTTTCGGCCTTTTCGCCAGACGCAGTGCGAAGGACATGTTTTTGGCGACGTTCATATGCGGGTACAGGGCGTAGTCCTGAAACACCATGGCAAGGTCACGTTCCTTGGGTTCCAGGTGACTCACCGGTTTGTCGCCTATAAAGATTTCGCCTCCGGTCACGCTTTCCAATCCGGCAATCATGCGCAGGGTAGTAGATTTACCGCACCCGGACGGCCCTACCAGCACAGTAAATTCAGCATCCTGCATTTCCAGATTAATGCTGTGCAGCACTTCTACGCTGCCATAACTCTTGGAGAGGTCTTCTAATTTAATTACTGGCATTTTCTACCCCACTGACATGCTGTGCGTTTGATTCGCACAATTGCCGTTGCCTCCCGCGAAATGTTACCGATAACATTTTTGCTATATTACAGGGCCGTTTCAGAATCTCAAGTAAAATTTACTGTTCTGTGAAAAAATAATCTGACCAGGAATACTGCTGCGCGTCGTGTTAATTCACTTTGCTACTGAATCTGTGCGAAGCGTTCGAAATAACGGTTGCCGCGAAAAGGGCGTTACTATGGTCCCACCGGCGAAGGTGTAAAAAAAACAAGCGGGAGATGCACTATGTATTTCGGGGAACTTGACGGGACCCGGCTCGAAGTGATCGAGCCCGAATTCGAACAATGCCTGCTTGGTCATGCCAGAGTGGAACGACTATGGACCGGAGCGCGTTGGTCGGAAGGACCGGCGTGGTTTCCTGCGGGTCGTTATCTGGTGTGGTCAGACATTCCGAATAACCGCATGATGCGGTGGGATGAAACAGATGGTTCGGTATCCGTTTTTCGACAGCTGGCCAACAACAGCAATGGGAACACTGT
>JAHDHK010000013.1:9766-39934 GCA_020631335.1 Chromatiales bacterium | reverse complement strand
CGATCGATATCAGCTGCACCGGACTCCGACCCTTTTATGAATGAGCGCCAGACCCGCAGCGGGTCACGTCTGACATCAGGATTAATCAGGCACAGTGCCAGTAGCACACAGACGGCATAGAAGCCGGCAGCAGAAGTAGAGTAGCCGGCGATTAAGGTGCTGATGACGGTAACAATAGGGCCGATAAACAGAATCGAGTTGACGATATCGACCTTCGTGATGTGATCGTCAATAGACAGAGGTTGAATTTCAATGCCCTGTCTTCTGGATTCGACGGTAACAGCGGCAAACAAACTGAAATAGTAAAACAGCGCCGGCAATAACGCGGCGACAATAATATTCAGATAACCCGCTCCGGTCAGATCTGCCATCACCAGTGCAGCCGCTCCCATGATCGGCGGCATTATCTGCCCGCCTGAAGAAGCTGTTGCTTCAATACCTGCAGCAAAGGTCGGCGTAAAGCCTCGCTTTTTTATCATGGGAATAGTGAAGGTGCCGGTACCCACGATGTTGGCCACCGTCGAGCCGGACATGGTGCCGAACATGGACGATGAAAGAATGGCCGCATGCGCCGGTCCGCCTCGCGTACGTCTCGTTGCCAGAAAAGCAAATTTCAGCAGCGTATCTCCGGCACCTGTGCCTTCGAGAAGAACGCCGAATATAATAAAAATAAACACCGTACTTAGTACGATATTAGTAATCGAGCCGAATACGCCTTTATTTGTGTTGTACCACAGGGCTTCTGCCACCTCTTTAAGTTCAAACCCGGTGTGGGCAAGAATGCCCGGCAGGTTTTGTCCGAATAACAGGTAAATGACACCAAAAGCACCAACTGCAAACAGACCCCATCCCCAAAGGCGCCGGCATAATTCAAGAAAAACAATTATCCCTGCGAGTGCCGGCCATGCATCACGGGTAGTGATGTCATAGAGCGCTGTTTCCATTTCGTTTTGTACAAAATAGAACGACCAGATTGCCCACAGTCCAAGTGCTGCCAACAGACAATCTAGAACCGTACGCAGCGCTGAAGGTTCAGCGTACAGAGTGCCGTCAGCGTTTTCCCTGCGCCTTGAGATAATGACCGCTATCAACAAGGCCAATGCAAAACCACCCGCCCTGTGCACTTTGGGGTCGATCAGCCCTAAGCCTGCGCTGTATAACGCAATGATCCCGAGAGCCAATGCAGCGAGTGTGCAGATAATGGCCAGTGCTCTGTTGGGTGCACCGGCCATTACCCCGGTGTTACCGGAGTCAGTCACAAACTTTTGAACTGTATAAGTTAACCACCTGCGTGTTGCTGCTGACTATGGCCGGATGGCTTCAGGGATCTCGATGCCGGCTTCTTCGTAGTAACGGGCAGCTCCGGGATGCAGAGGAACATTCACTGATGTAAATGCGGTTTGCGGTGTGACTGCTTTGAGGAAAAAAGCAGTGGCATGTACTTCATCCAGGTTTTCCCAGAATGATTTGGTGGCTGCATAAACTACATCGTCTGAAACACCGGG
The DNA here is from genome assembly GCA_020631335.1 of Chromatiales bacterium. Lineage (GTDB taxonomy): Bacteria > Pseudomonadota > Gammaproteobacteria > Granulosicoccales > Granulosicoccaceae. The sequence goes on along the minus strand of JAHDHK010000013.1, from coordinate 38,429 downwards.
GTGTGTGCCAATAAACTGTGTAAAGCCCAGTGCGGTTATCTGTGATTTGTTTAACTGGCCCTGATAAAGGCCACCGTCGAACTGCAGCATGCCGCGACCCGGACGACCAAACAGATTTTGCATAGCTTCGGTATCTACGATCTCATCAGGGATAGATAATATCCGGAACTCACCTGACAAACCGTATCGCTCTATATTGGCAGAACCGACCTCTGCCGGTCGCACCATCATATCGATCTTGCCATCGGCCAGTGCGGTATAGCCTTCACCCCAGCTCAGTCTCACTGCCTTATAGTCACTGCCTGCTTCGTATCCGGTAATGATTTTGATCAGCGCCTCGGATGTGGCTGATGCAGAGCCTGCCGGAGGTCCGGTGAAGACCGTCTTGCCTTTGATGTCTTCCCAGTTTTCTATACCCGAGCCGGACAGTGTAACCGGGTGATAAGCACCCGCCTTGAAGCCAAGTATCGAGCGCAGGTTTTTTGCAAGCTCAGGGGCGTTCTCTACTTTTTCATACATGCGTTTCTGTCCGGCCATGAGCCCGACCAGTGACGGGACGCTTGAAAAGAAGTCAATCTCACCTTTGGCTCCCTTCAGCATTGATTTAGTCAGGGTTTGCCCTGCGTTTACCTGAATTTCAACGTCAGCCTTGCCCGCCTGGGTGGTAAAGGCGACAAACATTGCGTGTACCGGGTCACCGGCACCGGCTGTTTCTCCTTTAAATATTTCGGCCTGAGCGGCAGAGGACAATGTCAGTACAGCAAAAGCCGCGTAAAGAGGTGCTGCCAGTTTTCGAAGTGATTTCAAAACGTTCTCCAGCTTTTTCGGATCGGTATCCGCCATCGTACCAAACTGTTTTACATCAGCGATAATAAAACAATTGGCACATTACATAACAAATCGCTATGAATCTGGATCCCAGGCACTTGTCGCAACTCTCTATTATTGTCGAGACCGGGTCGTTTCAGTCGGCCGCTGACCGCCTTAACCTGACTCAGCCAGCACTCAGTCGAAACATGCGCATGCTCGAGAGTCGACTGGGTGCGGCAGTATTTCAGCGAGAGGGCAGGCGATCGGTGCCCAATTCGCTCGGTCGGCGTCTGGCCAGAACCGGGCTGGCTATTCGGGTGGCGGAGGAGCAGGCAGAAACAATCGCCACGCAGTCGGCTCGCGGATCGCTGGGTGAGCTTCGCATCGGAGCACCACCGGTGGTTGCCGGTCGATTTTTAACCGGTTCGGTGTCTGCCTTTGTGCGTCGTAATCCGATGTGCAATGTGGTGATGCGGACCGGGCTTGTGTCAGAGTTGCGTTCGATGCTCGAGCGAGGGGAGATAGACTTTATGCTTGGGCCTCAAGGCATGGTCGCAGCCGAAGAAGCGCTGGAGTTTGCGCCGCTTATCGATGATCGCGTTGGAATGTTATGTCGAGTCGGACACAGGCTCATAAAAAGAAAATCGCTGAAGGCGGCTGACTTTAAATCGCAAGCGTGGTTAATGCATTCAAAGGGCAGTCTGTTACGCCAGCAAACTGAAGCGGCCATGATCGCTGCTGGTATCACTCCGATCCATACAGCCGTAGAAACTGATTCTATTCGTTCGGCACTGGAAATAGTGGCCAACACCGACTTGATCACCACCATGCCGCGCGCGACAACAGAACCCTATCTGGAAGAGCGGCTTGTGTTCCTGTCATTTGACTCACCACACTTTCAACGGCCGGTGGGTATTATCAGTCGTCGTGATACCGCCGACAATCCGTTGCAGGCGCAGTTTTATTCTATTTTGGTAGATAGTTTGAATAAGCCGACATAACATTGAAGTCAGTGGGGATTATTGTGTGGTTGACTGCCTGACTGAACGTGCGGGTTCCGGTCGTGTTATCGTTTGGCTTTCTGCAAGCCGCGCGGTGAGTTGATACAGTTAACAGGCAATGTTGAGTACCTTACGCGTATTGCACCTGACTTTGCTTCTGCTGTAGTGGTGGCAGCAGCATAGCAATCGAACAGCGAGTGCGTTGCTAAACACCAGGTGTATTTGCCGGTCATTTGAAACTAAGCAGTGCATGCGGTGGCTTTAGGCTAACAGTTAGCACCTGTTGTCGAGTTATGCGACTATTTTTCCAGCTATAAAGTCGGGTGTCAGGATGTGGCCGGGTCCGAAGTTGTTGCCTTTGTATTGTTATACGTTTCCCGTCTCTTCACACTGGGTGGTACAGCCTCTGCGTTATTCATCCAGGGGTCGAGTTGCATTGAATTAAACAGCATGTCGGGCGACAACGTAAAATCGGTGATACACGGGCTGGTGTTAAGCACCTGCGGCAAAATACTGTTAATGAACCAGCTGTTGTGCGTAATCAACAACGATTTGAGTTGGCCGGTTACCGCCAGTGGTGAGAGCATCAGCGCAGAGACATCGTTCTCACTGGCAAACTGCTGATGGAAAGAAGTAACCTGTTGCTGAAAATTCTCGTCCACAATATTGTCGTCGATACTACTGACAAAATCAGATAATGACGGTACGAATCTGCCATCGTAATCCGATAGTATGTGATCCTCTTCGAGCATGTCTTTTACATCGACAAGTCTTCCGTGTGAATTCACGATACTCACGCCAAAGATAGGGATTACGATGTGTTCGATTGCCCAATGGTTATGCAGTAAGCGATGCCGTCCATCGGTGCATAAGGTTTTGGTGTGGTCCAGAAACGAATGGATTCTAAGATAATCAGTTATCTTTCCCCCACGTTTTCGAGCTGACACTTCACTGTGTTTAGTCGGATTCACGGACTGGCTTCATTGTTATACTGCCCGCAGGCACGGCAGCAATATCCAATCCACAGGATTAACTTAAGTGTTTAATCTGCTGGTAATTTGTCGGGTTATTGAGTTTGGTTCACACCCCGCCTGATTATAGTGAAGCAGTTCCGTTAAGCCTGAAACCAAAATCGGTATGTATTGGTTCGATACTTTTGCCCGGGTATCAACCACGATCAATGTAAATGATTGAATAGTGACTGTTGTAGCGGTTACCCGGCAGTAATCGGCGCCATCAGCACTATTTTATCGGTTTCTGTCAGGACAGTGCTGTCGAGTTCATCTGCCTGCAGCATCGAATCGTTTAGTGAGACGTAACACCGGCCATCGTCCGGGATAGCCAGCGTGTTCAGTAAGTCTTGCACGGTACTGCCATCAGGCAATTCCACCACGCCCCGATTGCGTGAGCTGCCTTGCGGCAGGTGCCGGCCAAGCAGGCCGGTGGTTTTGATGCTCAGTTGCATAACGCGGTGTGCAATCTCAATTGTTAACTATTGTGTCACGCAGGCGGCTGAAGATTCAGTCTTTGCAAGGTTTGTTCGGTGGGTATGCCGTTGCTGTCCCAGCCGCGCAACGCGTAGTACTCCGACAGCATGGTGTCGAGCTCACACACACGCCCCTTTGCGGTGCCACTCGGGGCGGGTTCATTGAGCAATCGCGGCGGAAGCGTGTCATCCGCTTTGCTCAGTCCCGCTTCCAGGTTAAATTGCCGCTCCAGATTCCAGATCCGTTCGCCGGTTTGCTCGAGTCGCTCTGTGGTCCAGTGTCCTTCACAGGCGGCGTCGAGCTGCTCCGCGTAGTCGCTCAGATCCCATGAGCCGGAAGTAAACAGGCATAGACCGGTGCTGTCGATAGTGGCTATTGCATCCTGAGAGGTTTTGCACGGTTCAGCTTTTCCTGCGGCACTCTGGTCTTGCATATCTTCAGTGAACACATCGTGCTTCAGGTGACAGGCGCCGCGATTACTGGTGGCATAACCCAGTCCCATGCCCGGTAGTGCGCGTGAATCGTAGCCTGCGAATTCCTGCCCTTTAACCACCATGGCAAGTTCAGGATGACCGTATTTTTCACACAGACGTTTAGCACCCAGGCCAAGCTCTCTTCCGAAACCTTCGGCTTTGCCCGTTTTCTCGGCCATAACCGTCAGTGCTTCGGCATTTCCGAAGTTCAGTTTAACGCCGTCGGTATCCGTGTCCGTAATGATGCCCTTTTCATACAGCTCCATTGCCGCCGCCAGTGTGACACCAAATGATATCGGATCCATGCCGTGTTCATTCATCAGGAAGCCGGCAAAGGTCAGCGCATCAATGTCGTCAACACCGCAAACCGGTCCGAACGCGTAAGCGGTTTCATATTCAAGTCCGCCTGAGGCGTGCCAGTATTCCTTGCGATTAACGATAGTGAAGTGGTTCTGATCGATATGTGCAATGCGACCGCAGGCAATGGTGCAACCGAAGCAGGCTTTGTTAGTAATGAGGTTTGTGTGACCGCGAGCGTTAGGCGTTTCCATTGCCTCGGGGTTGATGTTGTCTGTGCCTTCAAACTGCACTTGCTGGAAGTTGCGCGTGGGCAGCCCGCCAAATGCCTGCATGGTATCGATCATGGCATTGGTGCCCAGTTCGGTCAGCTGTTTGCGACCCGGGTCTTCCTCGAGTTTTTTCCATGTTTTTTTCACCACATTCATAAAGCGCGGCATGTCATCAACGCCAACACCTTTGGTGCCGTGAACTGCTACTGCCTTAAGATTTTTTGACCCCATCACCGCGCCAACGCCGCTTCTGCCGGCCGCACGGTGTAAGTCGTTTACGACGCAGGCGTATCTCACACCCTGTTCACCGGCAACACCAATCGCTGCAATTTTAAGCTGCGGGTCCTGATGCTTCTGCTGAATAGCCGCATCGGTCTCCCACACGGTTTTACCCCATAAATCATCAGCCGCCAGCAGGCTGACTTCATCGTCAACAATATGCAGGTAGACCGGTGTTGGTGATTTACCTTCCAGTATCAACAGATCGTAGCCGGCGAACTTTAGTGAAGCACCGAACTTACCGCCCGAGTTTGAGCAGGCAATGGCGTTGGTCAGCGGGCCCTTGGTGACGACGGCAAAGCGGCCGCTGGTTGACGCCATTGTGCCGGTGAGCGGGCCGGTAGCAAAAATAAGCATATTGCCCGGTCCCATTGCATCTGTGTCCGGGTTCATGCCTTCCCACAGGTACTTGGTGGCCAGACCGCGTTCACCCAGATACGCCTGCGCCCAGTCCATGTTCAGTGGTTCAGTATTGCAGGTGCCTGCAGTCAGATTGACTCGCAGAACTTTTCGCTGCCAGGTCATAGTGCTGCTTCCTGCTCAACATAAACAATAGCGCCGGTTGGACAGGCCTCGGCACATTTGGGCTCACCGCTGCACAGGTCGCACTTGATCACCTTGCCGGTAGCGCTGTTGTAGTTCACTGTGCCGTAGGGGCAGGCCATTGTGCATACTTTGCAACCGACGCATTTGTCGTCGATCACTTCTTTTGCACCCGTGGCTTTGTTAATCACGATGGCTTTGGTTGGACAGGCATGAACACACCACGCCTCGTCGCATTGAGTGCAGGTATAGGGTACCGAGGTGCGCCCGTGTTCGAACTCAAACACCTTGATTCGTGACTTGGCCGGGTTGAACAGGCCTTCGTTTTCCAGTGAGCAAGCCATCTCGCACATCAGACAGCTGGTGCACTTATCGGGGATCATTTGCAGGGCTTTTGGCATCGGCTACACGCTCGTATCTGTCAGCCTTCAAGAGTACCATACCTCTTTTACAGCAGATCAGCTTGTCAGATTCGCAATGAAAGACGACGACGCAAATGAACACGAAATTATCGCTACCGTGGAAGGCTGGCTGCGCGACTGCGTGCTTGAGTTATCTCTCTGCCCTTATGCAAGGGTTCCCTATCAGGCGGGCAGAGTGCGTTTTGTTATCGCACCACCGGACAACATAGAAGCATCAGTCGATCAGGAGATTCAGTTTTTACAAAGCAATAACCCTGCTGTGGAAACCACCCTGATAATTATTACTTCGGGCCTGCAGGATTTTCTGGATTTCAATGATCAACTCGGTGATCTGGAGGACCATCTGTACAACTCGGGGCAGGCAGAACATTTTCAACTGGTGGGTTTTCACCCGGGCTATTTATTTGCAGGTGAAGCCACCGATGATGCGAGCCACTTTACCAACCGTGCACCGTATCCGGTTGTGCATTTGTTACGCGCGGACAGTGTGGCAAAAGCAGTACAGCAGAGCGACACACTGGCTATACCCGAGCAGAACCTCAAAACGCTCAGAGCGCTTAGTTCGGAACAGCTTCGTTCTCTGTTTCCGTGGAGTAGCTGAATGTACTCACCGGTACAGCCGGATGAGTAGTCATCAGTGTATCTGCCCCACTGTTAGCGCCGGTTTCCGCCAGTAGCGAGAACCCTTCCAGTAACGCGCCAACAGGTTGTGTGCCGGCTTTGCTGATAAACTGGTTAACGCGAATGAAGTCCGGTTCAAGTGCCAATAAGGTCGTCAGTGATGCGTCACGCAGTACATTGTCACTCAACAGAAAGCGTACGCCGAATTCTTCGCGCAGGGTTTTTAACAGATCGATTATCTCTGTGATTGTCACAGCAGCATGGGTTTGTGTTTGACTGACCTGGGTTTCACACACCTCGAACACCAGATGTGAGCCTGCGATCACCGAACATTCGATCATCTCACGCAGTGCATCCAGATACGCCGGCTGCTGTAGTGACTGCAGGCTGACAGCAACGCAAAGTGGTGTTACCTCGTCAAAGTGCTGAAGATTGGCTGACTCGCATAATGACTTATAACCGTGTATCGCTTTTTGCAATACACACAGATCAAGCGCTGTTTGGAATTCGGGCAGCCACTCGTTTGCGCTAAGGTGAAGCTGGGCAACCGTGGTATGGCTCAGCGGGTATCTGGCAATGGCCTGCCAGCCCCAGTGCAGCGGGTTTCCGGCAGGCTGTGGCTCGATTAGTTTTTCAAAACCCGTATCAAGGGCGGTCATGTCATCCATGAACATGTCATATCGCTTAGTGGTCAGTGCTGCACTCATCGGCTGGTAGTGCCGGTTCAATACATCCAGTACAAACTTTTGCAGCTGCTGAGTAGTCGGCGCAAAGCCATCGTGTGCAGCCGCGGTCTGACAACGATAGAGCGCTGACACCACGTCAGCACAGTATTGATTGAGGTCTCGATAGGTTTCGTCTGCATCAACAATGACGGCCAGCGTCTGTTCGCTGACCGGCACAACCGTTACCGGTAGTTTTGCCTCTTCGGGAAAGACGCGCAGATCCGGCGGCCTGATGGCACGATCGCAGTTCTGCAGGTCGGCTATCATATCGAGCAGCGCAGTGTGGATCGCCTGCGTGTCGCCATTGTTTACATCGTTGGCAGCAGAGGTGGTGCAGGTAACATGAAGTCGGTTACGCGAGCACAGGTATACCGTGTCGGCATTCATGGCATGACGCAACTGATGGCAGAAGCGCTCGGCACCTCCGATAAGATCATCAGTTATAAAGCTGATATTACACAGCGCCAGTACCATTGAATCGAATGCGTCAAATGCACCGGCAGCGGGTTTCAGGTCTGCCACAGTAAGTTCAGGTCTGTCTGTTGCCGCAGGGGAGGGTGCGCTTGTGTTCATCGGTCTGGTTCAATACAGAACAAAAACCGATCGGTACAAGTTTTACGCCACGCCCGCGACGACTAGCTGCAGGTTCGGGGTGTTAAACTGAGACCTGTTCCTCACTTCACCGGTAGTTTTCCACACTAGTCAATATAAAGCCTGGTGCTTGTTGCCAGTGATTTCAGTCATAAAAATGCACACTATCGGCCGTAGGCGGATACTTCCAGCGCTGAGTACCCGCTCCAATGCAGCGTCTTACAGGGTCAGCATCATGTCAGTGCGCCGGGTAGCGCGGCGGTGGGCTGGCCACTTTCATAATTGCTGCCTGAATCAGGTAGCAGACCACTGCAATCAACGCCCATAGTACGGTTATCGCGAAAAAAATATCCGGGGCTTTCATCAGCGTGGTCATCAGTGAATCCTGATAATAAAAAAACCATTGGTTTTCAGGCGGAAAAACCAGCTCGTGAAAAGCGCGGAAAATATTATGTGGTCCAATCGCAAACACCAGCACCAGTAGTAGCAGCCCTACAATTATCAGCGTCATCACCGAATTGCCCAGTGTCGGCAGCGGTACTTTGCGGACGCTGGCGGCAATCACTAACAGCAGCCACAACCCGAGAATTACCCAGCCTGCCGGCATCATGACGTCTACCAGTCTGGCTACATCTTCCAGATGGGTGGCCTCGCTGTCCGTCAGCAGAATTCTGGTTTGTCCATCAGCCTGGTAGGTCAGTTCGCGCAGCCCTTCACCGCTGTGATTAATCGCTTTGCTGATGTCGGCAAACAACTGGTGATGATCTTCTGCCGAGGTTTGCTCGAAACCGTTTTTTCCCTGGCGGTTCTGTGGAGCAAACGTCTGGATATGGCTGTTGATGTCCAGCCATTGATAGAACACAGAGTACCCATAGTTTATTGGCAACAAAAGTTTCCACGCGACGAACAACGCTGTCAGAAAGCTGCAAACGGTGATCAGCGTATAGTGTAGGATTCTCAAACCGGGCCACTCTTTGGATAGTAAGTTATTGCATGTCAGATAAAGATAGCAGATACCGATTTCTGTTGGAAAAAGCCAATGTTCGCGGTGTGCTGGTGCACCTTGACGACACCTGGCAGGAAGCGCTGAGTCGGGCGGAATACCCGCCGAACGTCCGCCGTGTGCTGGGTCATGCAATGACGGCGATACAACTGATGGCATCGACCATTAAATTCACCGGCAAGCTGACCCTGCAGGCGCGAGGCAGCGGTCCTGTCTCGCTGCTGGTGGTGCAGGCCAATGCGGGCGGTGGTCAACGCGGGTTGGCGCAATGGCGCGAAGAACCACCCGAAGGGCCGCTGAGCGAAGTGTTCGGTGCGACCAGTTTGAGTATCCAGATAGAAAGCGGAAAGCGCGGCGAAATCTACCAGGGCGTGGTCGAAGTCAAAGGCGAGGGCCTGCAGGATGCGCTGGCAAATTACTTTGAGCATTCCGAGCAACTGCCTACCCGGTTCTGGCTGTACTGCAACGATCAGCGCGCCTCCGGACTACTGCTGCAGCAACTCCCGGAAGCCTCGACTCAGCCGGAGGACGACGAGGATAACTGGAATCGCATCGCACTCATGGCCGACACCATTGCTGCTGACGAGTTGTACGAGCTGGGCGTCGAACAGCTGCTCGGGCGGGTATTCAGTGAAGATGAAGTCAGACTATACGACCCCGAACCACTGAGCTTCGAATGCAATTGCTCAAGGGAGCGTACCGCAGGTCTGATCGAAGGGATCGGCCGCGAAGAGGCAATGGATATTATTGCGCAGGAAGGTCAAATCGAAATCATATGCGAGTTCTGCAATTCGAAGAACGTATTTGACAGTATTGATGTAGAAACAATCTTTCGAGGCGGTGAAGAATCGCCAACGGTGCACTAGGGCGCTGAACTACCCGGAGGCGTTAGAGCCGCAAACCGGGCACTTAGGATTCTTGCGCAGCTGGATCTCGCGCCACTCCATTGATAGCCCGTCAAGCAGCAACAGCCGGCCTTCCAGTGTTTTGCCGAAGCCGGCCAGCACCTTTATCGCCTCGGTTGTCTGCACAGTGCCGATCATGCCTACCACCGGCGACAGCACGCCGGTCAGTGCGCAGGTGTCACCGGCAGTCTCGGCGTCGCTCGAATAAAGGCAGCGATAACAGGGTGCATCCGGCTTGTGACCGGCAAATACACTGACTTGTCCGTCGAAGCGGATGGCGGCACCCGATATCAGTGGCACGCCGTGTTTAACACAGGCCTCGTTAACGGCGAACCGGGTAGGGAAGTTGTCGCTGCCCTCCAGCACCGCGCTGCATTGCGGCACGATCTCATCGAGCGATTCGGCATCGAGCACTGAATCGATCGTGTCAATAGTGATGCCGGGGTTGAGTGCGGTGCAGGTTGCCTTGGCTGAATGGGATTTAAGCTCGCCGACGCGCTGACTGTTGTGCGCGACCTGGCGCTGTAGATTTGATATCTCGACGACATCGAAGTCGGCAAAGATCAACCGGCCCACGCCGGCTGCTGCCAGGTACATTGCTGCCGGGCTGCCCAGCCCACCCAGTCCGACTATCAGTACCGTGCTGTCGAGCAGTGCCTGCTGTCCCTGCTCGCCGATTTCCTTGAGATTGGTGTGTCTGCTGTAGCGCTCTTGTTGTTCGGGAGTCATGTTCTGGGCAGATATTTCGGGGGAATGTCCGATGGTTTTTTACGGGTGGCCTGCAGTGTTCTATCATACACAGGTGAACTTTCTAGCACATGTGTTTCTGGCCAACCACGATCCTGACGCAATCGTCGGACAACTGTGCGGCGACTTTGTTCGCGGTGCGGTGGAGCAGCAGTTTCCCGCGGCCATAGCCCGTGGGATCCGGGTACATCGAGCAGTGGATTCCTACACGGATAAACATCCCGTCAACCTTCGCGCCAGACGCTTGTTTGTCTCCCCGCACCGTCGCTATGCCGGCATTATATGTGATGTTGCCTACGATCACTTCCTGGCGCTCGACTGGCATAACTACTGCGAAACTCCCTTGTCCGAATACACTGCGCTGGTGGATGAGTCCCTGTGGCAGAAACGCGATGTGCTGCCAGACAACCTGAGGGAGTTTATGCCGTATCTTAAGTCAGAAAAGATTCTGCAAAGCAATACATCACGTGAGCATATTGAACTCACGTTGCAAAGAATCTCCAGGCGGCGAGCCAGCATGGCGCCGCTGGCAACCGCTGCATTGCCGATGTGGACAAATGAATCGGCATTGAAAGACTGTTTTGATGAATTCTTTCCTCAGTTGATTGCACACACGCGTCAACTCCAGCAAACGCTTAACCAGCCTGCCGCGCAAGAGGATAACGGCGGTGCATGATTCAAACGGTAAGCCGACCGAGCAATTACCCGTGCTGTCGCAGGCATCGATACCGGCAATGCGTGATAAGAAAAAAACCGTAAAAGCAGCAAAAAAACACACGGCCCGGTTCACTGATAAGTCACTTTTTATTAATCGTGAACTAAGTGTTCTCGAATTCAACAAGCGGGTGCTGGCACTGGCCAGGGACAACAAAGTTCCGTTGCTTGAGCGGTTGTTTTATCTTTGTATCTGCAGCAGCAATCTCGATGAGTTTTTTGAAGTGCGTGTAGCAGGTTTGCAGAAACAGGCACGCAACGGCGCGTTGGGATCAGGGCCTGATCAGCTTACGCCGCAGGAGCAGTTGCATCGGATCAGTCAGCGGGCGCATCGACTGGTAAAACACCAGTACAAGGTGCTTAATGAAGAGCTGTTACCCGCGTTGGCGGAAGAGGGGTTAACCTTTCCCGCGCCGCAACAATGGTCCAGGCAGATTGCCGAGTGGGCCAGTACCTACTTTGATGCCGAGCTGCTGCCGGTGTTGAGTCCGCTTGGACTTGATCCGGCTCATCCCTTTCCACAGCTGACCAACAAAAGCCTGAATTTTATTGTCAGTTTAAAAGGTAAAGATGCTTTCGGTCGCGACACCAGCATGGCAGTGGTGCGGGCTCCCCGTTCTTTACCACGGGTAATAGCATTGCCTGAGTCGTTGTGTGGTGCCGAAAAACGTTTTGTGCTGCTTTCAACCATGATCGAACAGAACATGGCCAAGTTGTTTCCGGGGCTGATTACAAAAGGGGTATATCAATTCCGCCTTACCCGCAACAGTGACTTGTACCTTGCAGATGAAGATATTGCAGACCTGCGGCTCGCGTTGCAGGACGAACTCAACTCGCGTGACTACGGTCACGCCGTGCGACTGGAAATAGACAGCGACTGTCCGGAAAATCTGGTTGAGTTTCTATTGCGTCAGTTCAATCTCGGGCAACAGGACTTGTACATTTGTGATGGTCCGGTAAATCTGAACAGGCTGCAGCAGTTACCTGACCTTATTGAGCGGCCGAAGTTGAAGTTTCCACCACATAAACCGGCCAGTATCGCTTTACCTACATTTGCGTCATTGCGTCAGCGTGATGTGCTGCTGCATTACCCGTATCAATCCAGTGATGCGGTGGTGTCTCTGCTTGAATCCGCCGCAATAGACAGAAAAGTCGTGGCAATAAAGCAAACTCTCTATCGCACAGACAATGTATTTGCCGATGCACTGATACAGGCGGCACAGAACGGTAAAGATGTCACCGTGGTGATTGAGCTGCGGGCGCGCTTTGATGAAGAGGCAAACATCGCATTGGCAACCCGCCTGCAAAGAGCCGGTGTGCAGGTGGTCTATGGTGTGGTCGGTTATAAAACCCATGCAAAAATGATGTTGTTCGTCAGACGCGAAAAAGGAAAGCTGGCGCGTTATGCTCATCTGGGTACTGGAAATTATCATACAGGTACGTCCAACGCCTATACTGATGTCGGTCTGCTGACTCATCACAAAGCCATTACCGGTGATGTGCAAAAGATATTTAATCAACTCACCGGGCTCGGCAAAGTTGCCAGCATGAAGAAAGTGTTACATGCGCCGTTTACCATGCGGGTCAATATAATTGAGTTGATAGACAAACAAACAAGGCTCGCATTACAGGGGCAGCCGGCGGTTATCAAAGCCCGCATGAATTCACTCAATGAAGAAACGGTTATACAGGCTTTATACAAAGCCTCGTGTGCCGGTGTAAAAATTAAATTGCTGGTGCGGGGCACGTGTGCATTGCGTCCGGGTGTGAAAGGCGTGTCAGATAATATCTCCGTCTATTCAGTCGTGGGCAGATTCCTCGAGCACTCAAGGGTGTATGTGTTTGGTCATGATGATCAAAGTGAAGTGTTTATTTCCAGCGCTGACTGGATGCCCCGGAATTTGTATCATCGGGTAGAGGTGGCGGTGCCGGTGCTCGACGAAGTACTCAAAGGCAGAGTCGTCAGAGAAACACTGGATATCTACTTTAAGGACAATCAGTTTTGCTGGTCGTTACAAAGTGATGGTCGTTATAAGCGGCGAAAAACAACCGGGAAGTCAGTCAACGCACAAGAAATTTTGATTAAAAAGCTGTCTTAGCTGACGCTGCAAAAAAACTTATTTGTACTTGCAGATATCTATTGCAACTAAGGTTTTGTTTCTATTGAGCGTCAGCTTTCGGGTGCATCGCTGATTGGGGTCTGCTGACGGGTGTGCTTCGGGGTATGTGTAAACCTGAGTGTTGTTTTTGAGCTGAGGCTTACCCTGGATTATTCCTAAGGCGACAAGTAATTACTTGAAAAGTCTCCATGTACAGTTCTAACAGGCTGTTGAATATTTACTGCACTAGTGATTGCGTTGGGTTGGAGGGTGTTAAATTCACTCTGGAACGCCAGTCCGGTTAAATGCTCATTTGTACCCTGAACTGTGCTTTTTGGGGAGGCTTGTACAGCGGTCAGCGGTCTTCTCAGGCTGTTGCTCATCAGGTTTGCAATACCCTGCCAACCCCAATTTTTTGTGACACCTTATTAAAAATAGCAGTGTGTCTATTCGACGAAGGTTTTCCAGCGGGTGCCGAATCCTCATGAAAAATCGAGGTTAACGCTCTGTGAATTCAGGTAATGTGAATTCAAATAATGATTTATCGATGGCTTTCTCGGTTAACCGATCAGCCAGGTGTTGAAGAGACTATTGGCGGTATTAATCCGCCACCCCATTGTGTCAGCAATTGCTGCTGCGCCAATCGTGAGTATGGTTACGGTGACCACAGTCGTAAAAATAACAGTTGTGGTCGTGATTGCTTTTCGCATCCTTCTTGCCCGGTGTTCCGCCTAAGGCAAGTACAGTCGCATATATCCCTGGCCGAATATCAAGCCTGTGTCACAGGTTTCTGTACAGTGATTAAACTGTTATAAAACTAAAAAATGTAGTTACTCAAAAGGCTTTCACACCTGTTGCGCGCACCCGGTCGGGTTGAGTCTGGATGTCCATGGCACAGTGATAACAAACGCTGAAAGTGCCGGTCAGTGGGAACAAGGCATGCCCAAATTGTGAGGGGAGTGGTGCTTTGAAAATGAGTTCTGTGTTAGCGGTGATGTTGCTAAAGCTTCCGTGAAATCGAGTTTGTTTGTGGGTGTGCCTTCTTATTCCATCGTCCGGAAATTTACCCGGCACCCTGTTAGCCGATGAGTTGCGGCCATAGGCGTGCGAGAACGAAAGCAAAGGTAATAACGACAATCGCAGCGACCCCGAGCAATCCCTGCTGTGACGGGGTTAAAGGTTTTCTTTGTTTACGCATGTCGAATACTAAAACAGTAGATTCGGTGTGTGTTGGTAGACACTTATTTATTGAGTGAGTACCAGTGTCGCTTCATTGCCGTACTGCCCGCTTTGATACTTGATGTAGACCTTGCCGTCCTTTCCGAGTGAAACTGCGTTGAGTGAATTATCGGACAAAAAATGCCAGCGTATGGTGCCGTCATAATTAACAGACTTCACACCGGTGATCGAGCCGTGCTCCTCAACCCGCTCGACAGCAATCACCGCATCCTCACCAAAGTGTACTTTGCCAATGCCGTCCAGGTTCACTATTTTCTGTAGCAATTGTCCGTTATCTGAATCATAAGCACCGAGGTAATGGTCGTTGTCAAAAACGGTGGCGTAAATAGTGTTGTCATCTTCACTCAACGCCATAAGCTCTATATAGCTATGGGTTTTTTGCAGCCACAGCGTGTTGCCTGTACCGTCAATGGCAGCAAGTGCACCATCGGGGATCCGGTATTGATAGAGTGTTCCATCTGCAGCGATTAGCTGCGAAAACGAGAATGTTCCGAATGCCTTTACATAGCTGTTGATAACAGGAGAGTCGGTGTGGGTTATGTCGGTACCGGTGTTATTGATAATCGTGTACGACTGGTCGATGCTGGTGTTATCAACCAGGCAGCTGCCGATATCGGGGTGCCAGCCCCAGCCGTCGTCGTCCGGGTCGGTATCGTCACCGGTAACGGGACAGACTTCTATATCCCGGGAGCTGGAAATTACTCGGCATGATCGACCATTCTCCCAGCCCCATCCGTCACCATCGGTGTCGGTGATGCTGGTTGGGCAATAGGGTGACGGGTTAAGCGTGTCTGACAGGGCGGGGGAAGCCTGGAACAGGCAGGTCACTGCCAGACACCCGGTCACAATAAATCGGTGGATCACGGTTGTTTACTCTGCATGTTAAATTGTCTATGTCATGACAATATATGACTTCGTGTGTGGTGTCCATAATGTTGATACAGCGGGTAGGTGTTTGATTGGTCCGCGTTTTTAACATCCAAACCACTTCAATTTCCGGTGCTGTACATTGTTTGGCAGGGTCGATCACGCGTCCGGCTTGCTGGCCGCCGTGAGTGCGGCGGGCTTTGGCGGGACACTCTTTTGGGCCGAAAAAATAGACTGACTGCGTCGAGTTTTCATTGAGTATCTGCTGCTGAGTCCGTTATCCTGTGAGAGATACTGCATGATTGCGCCCGGCGTGCAATCGGGTGGTAGCAGGTTAAACACGTCAAGCGGATATCACGCGCATGAGTCAACCCGGTTTTCTTTCACTGGCCGTTTCGAGGCCGGTGGTGGTCCGTTCCTTAAAAGTGGCGATGGTGGTTGGAACCATTTTGGCGCTGATAAATCATGGTGAAAAAATATTCACCCTGACGTTAAGCAGTAAGGAAGCTTTAAAAATTATACTTTGCTATTTTGTCCCTTACTGCGTCTCAACCTGGTCTGCTGCCGGTGCACTTAAAGCTGCTGCAGATGCACAAAAACAATAGCCTTGTACCTTTGAGTAGTCGGGTAGCTTGCCGACGTGTGTCGGTGTATCCGGCTGGCGAATGATGATCAGGATAAGCAGGGCCGGAGACTGAATTGCCCGTCACAGACCGCCCCAATATTTTGCTGGCAGTGTTTGATGCACTGAGTAAAGCAGCGCTTGAAAGTTACCCCGGGGACTTGCCGGCACTGCAGGCGCTTGCGGCCGAAAGCAGGTTTTTTTCCAACGCCTATACACCTAACCCGCAGGCGGGTCCTGCACGTGCGAGCCTGTTTACCGGTCTCGATCCCTTTGTGCACGGGGTATGGACAGAGGGTGTCGCACTGCCGGATACAGAGCACACTTTCCCTCAGCGGTTGGCTCAGGCCGGTTATCGCACCTGGCTGTGCGGCCGCCGGCACCTGTCCGGTGTTTCTCACTGGACAACCGAGCCGGTTCGTCCCTATGAATATACGCACATTGAATGGGCCCACGGTCCAGTGCATCGTTCGCGGCAGAATGAATACCTGAAATGGCTGCAGGCAGCGTCACCTGAACGCTACGGGGCAATATTTCCGCTGCAACCCGACCCCGATGACACGACAGTACCCGAAGACCAGTACCGGGCGATGGCAACGCTCGATGATGAGCTAAGTTTTAATCATTGGGCAGGGCAGCGGCTGGGCAGTCTGATTACCAGCCATCGTGGTGCTGAGCCATTTTTAGGTATTGCAGGCTTTGTGGTCGGTGATGCGCTGGGGGCTCAGAGCCGCCACGCAAATTCAGAGTCGCTGGATCATCGTGCGTTGCGTCAGGCAGACAGCGCCCTGAGTCATCTTATGGATTGCCTGACCGCCAGCGGACACGTGGATGATACGGTAGTTATAGTGGTAGCAGCCCGCGGAAATCATCAGGAGCAACATCATGCATCCGCCCCCGCGCTGGCCGAGAGCCAACTCGGGGTGCCTTTGTTTATTCGCCAGCCATCCGGTGAGCGTAAAGTGGTCGATCAATACGTTTCAACTATCGATGTCGCCGCTACTGTCATTGAGCTCGCGCAGCTTTCGTTACCGCCGCGCATGCAGGGAGTGTCGCTATTGAAAGACGGTGCAGAGCGGGGCTGGGTGCTAAGTCGCGAGCGCACTCAGTCGCCCGGCGGGCAGCGCCTGTGGCACAGCGCATTGATTATCGATGACTGGAAGCTGGTCGTCACCCACGGTAGTGCGCAATCTAACGCTCCAACGGAGTATCGTTTATATAACCTTGGTGCAGACAAACAGGAGACAAACGATCTGGCGGGTGAATCTGCCTATGCAGCGAAGCTTGAAGACATGATCGACAAGATGATTGACGCCCGCTGTGCGTTAGAAGATCGCACCGAACCACGTATTGCAAAATTCTGATTGCCGCTCTGATAATGAAAAAACACCAACGCCCCAATATTTTATTTATCTGCACCGACCAGCAGCGTGGCGATAGTTTGCAATGTACCGGCGCTCATTGGGCGGTTACCCCTAATATAGACAGGCTGGCTTCTCAGGGAGCGCTGTTTCGACACTGCTATGTGCAGAACCCGGTGTGCAGTCCTTCTCGTGCATCGCTCTTTACCGGAAAGTACGTGGCCAGTCATGGGCTCTACGCCAACGGCGTGCCGTTACCTGCTCACCAGCGATTGTTTACGCGGACACTCGCCGATACCGGCTATGACTGCGGCATGATCGGTAAGCAACACTTGTCACCGTGTGACAGCTGGCAGACAGAACCCCGTAAAGATGACGGTTACCGGA
The DNA here is from genome assembly GCA_020631335.1 of Chromatiales bacterium. Lineage (GTDB taxonomy): Bacteria > Pseudomonadota > Gammaproteobacteria > Granulosicoccales > Granulosicoccaceae. Next base: position 20,964 of record JAHDHK010000013.1, on the reverse strand, counting down.
TATTCGAATGGGCACACGGTCCGAATCATCGTGCACTGGAAAACGAATATCACCGGTGGTTGCGCACGGCACAGCCCGATATCTATGCTGAAATATTTCCTGACCGCGGCGCCAATGAAAACACCGAATACGGTAACCGCGCAAAAGCAGGTACACCGATTGACCGCGTGCCGAAAGAGGCGCATTACTCACACTGGGTGGCAGAGCGTGCGATCGACTTTATTGCGCACCCGCGCCGGGACAATGAACCATTTTGTCTGGTGGCTAATTTTTTTGATCCGCATCATCCGTTCGGCGCACCACAGGAATTTCGCGATCTGATAGACGCCGACGCTATTCCCGAGCCCAATACTTTTGCTGAGGAGCTGGACAACAAGCCTGCGCCGCATCGTGATTACTCGGAAAAAAGTTACAGCGGTACCGCACCCGGCTTTCAGGAATACAGCGCCGATGAAATCAGGGAGATACGTGCTCAGTACTGGGCAATGATCGCACTGGTAGATCATGAGGTCGGTCGAATACTCGATGCGCTGCAGCAAAGCGGTGAGGCAGACAATACGCTGGTTGTGTTTACGTCTGATCACGGAGAGATGCTCGGTAATCACCAGCAATTATTAAAAGGGCCGCAGCTTTATGATGATCTGACTCGTGTGCCTCTCATTGTCAGGTGGCCCGATGTAATAGAAGCGGGTTGTCACATTGATGCGCTGGTGCAATGGGTCGATCTGCCAGCCACACTGCTCGAAGCAACGGGCTGTGCAAAAGGGCGCGGTGTGCAGGGTGAGTCACTGTTGTCGTTGATGGAGGGTAAACACAAGGGCTGGCGACAGTGGGCAATTTCCGAATACCGTTATTCGGGCTTTGCCACGGATCCATTAATCATGACTACCATGCTGCGCTATCAACACTGGAAGCTGATCGTGTGGCACGGCAATCCCGCCACCGGTGGTGTTCGTGACGGTGAGCTATATAACCTGGCTGAAGACCCCGGTGAGTTGAATAACCTTTATCATCACCCCGAATTCACCGATAAACGTCGATTCATGAAGGGTAAGTTGCTCGATGTATTGGCAGAAACTGAAGATCACACCGAGCCTCAATCCCGTCCCTGGTAGCTCAGGGTTTATTGGGTGTAGGAATATAGTCTTCCTTTAGTCGCAACAGAATGCTGTTGACTAAAGGACCACCGTCTCCCCGGCAGGCAACACCGTAACGGTAACGCCTCGGTTGAACACGGTTGGCTGTCAAGCGTGGCGATTACATCAATCGGTTCGCTTTAAGTATCTGCATTGCCTCCTTAATTTGGGTGACGGCTTCATTTGTCAGCGGTTGTAGCGGTAATGCTAACGCCAACGGGCCCAGACCGATCAGGCGGGATATTTCTGATACGACTCGTATACTTCCCCATTGGTTGAAACATGTCCATAGTGGCGCACAACAGGTTTGCAGTACTTCCAGTTTTTCCGGTTCGTGACGGGCAGTCCATATGCTTAGTGCCAGTTCAGGCATTGTGCCGGCCAGCACGGAGTACCAGGCGTCCGAGCCTGCGGGTAATACGTTGGCGATAAGTGCATCGCCGGAATAGCCGAGTATAAAGTTGTCCGGTAGTTTGCTGCGCTTTGCTGCCATTTTGTCTGCGGACAACCTCTTTGCCGGGGCAGGGTTTTTTACTGCCATAACTGTTGGCAGATCGGCCAGGTGTTCTACTAATTCAGCCGACATTGTAAAGTGGGTCGTACCTGGATTGTTGTACAGGCATATTGGCAGTGACGTGACAGAGGTAACCGTAGTGACCAGTTCGATGAAATCCCTGTCAGTGAGTGGAAGGTAAGACACCGGGGCGAGCAGAAGGGCGCTTGCACCGGCTTTTTCAGCGTTGCCGGTATGTTCAATAACCCGATCGGTGCGTAGGTCTCCAATACCGGCCAGAACAGGTTTGTCACCACTTGCCTCGACGGCTGCTTTAATTGCTCGGGCTCTTTGTTCGCGATTGAGATACATATAGCTGCCTGTTGAGCCCAGTACACCGATGGAGTCAACGTCTGTTGCTGCCAGTGTGGCTACCAGTTTCTGCAGGTGGTCTGTATCCACCACGCCGGTGTTACTGAACGGTGTGAGGGTAAATGCGCTGAGTCCGCTAAGGTGGTTCATTATCAGGTATCCCTTTGCTTTATGTTGGTCTTGTACCAAAACGAATGGTCAGCATTGTGTGAGGCGGTGGTTGTCCGGTCGCGCGTGGTCGCGCGCTGACACTGACACTCAGCGGTGCAGGAAATGCGCATTCTACCGGCCGTTCCGGTAGAGAAGGCTTTTCCTCGGAGTAACACAAAGCGCATTGTAAAGACTTGCTATCCCACTGCACAGGTAAACAGTTTGTGAGTGTTATCGTGCTGTAGTTTGATACGACGACACCGTCTTGAAGCAGTGAGGAATAAATTAGTGCTTTGATTCATTGGCTGCTTCCATTAAAATACTCAAAAATTCCAATAATGGAATATTGAATTCCAATTACGAAATTATTGAATGAATCCGACGGAGCGTACACTTCAGGTGCTGGAGTACATCATGGCTGCCGGCCCGGGGCCGGTGAAGCAGGTGGATATTGCCCGTCACTGCGGTTTGTCACCGTCTACGCTCAACCGTATCGTCAAGTCTTTGTCTGATTGGGGGTATCTGTTTCGTACCAGTGAAAAGTACTGCGTACGCAATTTTCGCCTCGAACGTAACGTGCCGATGTCCGAGGTGTATCTGGGCAGGCTCGACGCCACGATGCGCAGTTTATCGAATGAATTCGGTGTGTCCGCAGAGGTTGTTGTCGTGGCAGGTCATGAGCTGCTGTGGCATTCGAAGACGGACTATCCTGATCCCGATGTGGTTATTCGTGCTGATGTCGGCTTCCGGAGATCCCTCTATGAACTCGATGTGCTGTCGCAGCTTTACCTCAGTCGCCTTGACTGGGAAGAGCTTGAAGCGCGTTTTTACACAGATGGGTTTTTTGCCACTGTCCGCCAGGCCGGGCAGGCAGTTCACTGGTTACCGGTTAAGAAAGTAAAAGCCCTGATAAAAGATATGCGTCAGTGCAACTTTGCCGCTGATCACGAGGGTAACCATGTAGGCATTCGCCGTTTTGCGACTGTGATTGAAGATCCTGACGGTAAATTTCTGCACCTGCTGACTCTGGCAGAGCCTGCCACTAACGCTAAAAGTGATGAAAGACGTTATCACAACGCATTGCTGGCGGCGCGAGAGCAGTTGTCCGAACTTGTTTACACCGAAAGTGCTGCAACCCGTTTGCAGCCCAGGCACCACGCCTTGCCGCTGAGAGGAGGTTAATACCATAGGCCGGGCATCATCAACTTACTATTTTATAGTCAGTACCAACCATCCATAGAGGAGAGCTAACAAAGATGAAACGATTACTTGCAACGGCCGTGGCGGCCACTTTAGCGTTCGGCGTACCAGCGTTAACCACAGCCGCCGATGAAGAAATAAATGTTGTTATGTTCGGTATGCCCTACACCAATGGTTTGCAAAAACTGGCCGGTGACTTTGAGGCTGAAACCGGTATCAAGGCAAACATCGATGTGATTGGGCAGGATGTTTTCGAAAACCGAATTACTTTGTCATTTACCGGTGCCACCGGTGACATAGATGTTGTGCATACTCCAGTCATTCAGGTGCAGCGCTGGGTCGCTGCTAACTGGTTAAAGCCGATTACTGCTGAAGTGGATGCCATGGCGGTGAAGTCAGACATCATGGCAGGTCCGCTGGATGCGTATGTGATCAATGGCGAGCAATGGGCGGTTCCTTATATGGCCGCAACCGGTTTAATGACTTACCGTAAAGATATTCTCGAAGAGGCTGGTGTTGACGTTCCCGATACCTGGGAAGACATGCTTTCAGTCGCTGCGAAAATTCATAACGATGAGACAGCTGCTATTGCCATGCGAGCGGTGCCTGGCCAGGGCTTTAACATGTTTATCTTTCCAATGGTGATGCGCGCTTATGGCGGTAAGTTCTTTGAAGACTATACCGGCGGTGATCTGACGCCTGCTATCAATTCACCGGAAACTCTGGAAGCGCTCAATGTGTATATGAAGCTTCTGAATGAGTATGGTCCTCAGGGGGCAGGCAACTTTAACTTTGCAGAGGTTAACGCCGCTGCTCAAAATGGTCAGATAGCTTTTGCACTCGAGGGTACCGGGGTGGTGGCGCAAATCGTCGATCCGGCCAAAAGCAAGTTTGCCGATAAAACCGGTATTGCGCTGCCTCCGGCGGGACCGGCAGGGCGTTCTCCGGCCATTGCGGTACACGGCCTGGGCATTCCGGCATCTGCGAAGAATCCAGAGCTGTCTGCCAGGTTTATCGAGTGGGCGGTAAGCACTGAGACAATGACTAAAATCGCTTTGTCCGAGTCTTTCTCCAATTTCACTACCGGACCTGTAGCGCAGAACCCTGAAGTCATTGAAAAATACTCTAAGGTACACCCTGACTTCCTGACCATGCAGGCCGACGCGCTGAATCTGGCAATTGGTCACTACCGTCCGTTGCTTCCGGACTGGCCGGCACTGGGTCAGGCGATTGGTGAGAATATCAACGCCGCGCTCAATGGTCTGGTTTCACCTGAAGAGGCGCTGGAAGGCGCTGAACAGGATATGAAAGATATCCTGGGTATGTAGTTGGTATCAGCCCGGTGGGCGTCCGCCCGCCGGGTAGCTTAGTTTATAAAATCACATGTCATCAAACTCGAAACAACGAGCGGGGGCGACCTACGAGCTCGAACGTGGCTATCGCCGCATGATTGTGCCTGCGATTATTGCGGTGGCAATATTCGCTATAGTGCCACTGGCAGGTATGCTGGCGCTGTCGTTTAGTGACTATCATCTGATTCGTGGTAGTAATGGTGAGTTCGGTCTTCGCAACTTTATTAAGCTGGTCAACGATAAGCGGCTGGTTAACTCGATCTATGTGATGTCGGTATTGTCGCTCTTCGGCGTGGCTGCACAGGTGATTATCGGTACCGCAGTGGCGGTCGGCTTGCATAAAATTGTCGGGCGGTGGCGGCTGGGTCGCGTGTTGTTTCTGGTGCCTTATGCTGTGCCGCATGTGGCGGTAGCGCTGATATGGCTGTCTTTGTTTACCCCTACTTTGTCACCGATTAATGCTTTTTTTGATTTATTCGGTATTACCGTACCGAGTTTTCTGACATCGCAAAATGGTGCGATGTTCGCGATTATCGTTGCCGATACCTGGACGAACTTTCCCTTTACCATGTTGATTATTCTTGCAGCACTGCAGGGGATTTCGCCTGATCTGGACGAGGCTGCCGCACTCGATGGCGCGTCGCGAGTTAAAACCTTTATTTTTATCACTCTGCCTTTGTTGTTACCTGCATTGTTGATGGTCACCCTGTTTCGCTTTATTGATTCGCTCAAACACTTTCCGATGATTTTTGTGATGACCAAAGGGGGGCCGGGGCGTTCGACACAGGCAACCAATTTCTATGCATATGTACAAACTTTCCAGAACTCCAATGTTGCCTATGGAGCGGCGATAGCGGTGCTGCTGTTTTTGATGGCGGCGCTTATCAGCTTCTATGTGGCTAAACTCAACCAGCGGATTTCATCGTGATTGATCGCAGTCCTGAATTTCGCGTTAAAAAGGGGTTGGGGGTTACCATGATGCTGTTGTTGCTGCTGTTTGCAGCGATACCTACGCTGTGGGCGCTGTTGTTGTCTGTGCGGGCGCCGGATTCTATTTTTGAACCGATCTGGGAAAGCCCGCTTGCACTGACCCTTGATAACTTCTTTAAAATCACACGCTCGGATTTTCCAAGTGCGCTGATGAATAGCTTTATTACCGCCGGCAGTTCTACGCTGCTTGCTATGCTGGTGGGGGTGCCGGCCGGCTTTGCGCTGGCCAAGTCGCGGGTGTCCGGAAAGTTTGTCGCCTCGTGGATATTGCTGTTGCTGCGAATGGCGCCACCGGTTGGCTTTGTTATTCCTTTGTTTCTGGCTTATGTGAATGCCGGATTAATAGATACCTACACCGGCTTGATATTCGCGTATATGACGCTGACTCTTCCACTGATCGTCTGGTCAATGTGGAACTCTTTTGCACAGGTGCCTGATGAGTTGATTGAAGCGGCCATTATGGATGGTGCCAGTCTGGCGAAAGCATTCTTGCTCGTGGCGTTGCCAGCGGCAAGACCGGGTGCTGTTGCTGCGGCTATACTCGGATTTTTAGTGGCATGGAATGACTTTTTTTACGCATTGATCATTACTCGCTCAGGCACCACGACAGCACCGGTGGCGGTAATGAACTTTATTTCTTACGACAGTGTGGACTGGGCGTCAATTGCCGTGGCCAGTATTGCGCTGACGCTTCCTATCCTGCCGCTGATGGCGATTGCCAACCGTTATATTGTGCAGTCGCTGTCAGGCGCTGTTAAAGGATAAATATGACCAAACGTCCTAACATCGTTTTTATTATTACTGATCAACAGCGTTACGATACCATCGCAGCGCTTGGCTTCGATCACATGATCACGCCTAATCTGGACAGGCTGGCGCGTCGCGGCACAGCCTTTGAAAACATGTATATTACGGCACCTTCGTGTGCGCCTTCCCGCGCTTCTCTGTTCACCGGCGTGTATCCACATACCAACGGTGTATTTCGAAATGATGAACCGTGGAATTACTGCTGGGTGAAGGACCTTGCCGAAGCCGGGTATCGCACAGTTAACGTCGGAAAGATGCACACAATGCCAGTGGAAGGTGCTTTCGGATTTCAGGAGCGACACGTCACGGAAAATAAAGATCGCGATCACCCGAACCTGCCGTTTTATCTGGACAACTGGGACAAGGCCTACTTTTTAAAAGGGCTGGAAAAACCATCGCGTGTGACACAGCGACGACGCAGTGACTACCATGATCTGCTCGGTGCATGGGTCTGGCCGCACGAGGAAATCATGCATCCTGATGTTTTTACCGGCCAGATGGCGTGCTGGTGGCTGGATCGTTTTACCGGTACCGAGCCATTCTTTTTACAGGTTGGTATTCCCGGACCGCATCCGCCATACGACCCGACTCAGGAATACCTCGATATGTATGAGGACAAGGAGTTGCCGTTGCCGATACCACCGGATCCCGACGCGCAGCCAGGTGCCATGCAGCAATTGCGTGAGTTCCACCTGGGTGAAGATGCAGACGGCGTGGTACACCTGCCGAACCCGACACCGGAGCAATCCCGAAGGCAACGCGCGCATTACTATGCCAATGTAACGATGATCGACAAACAGGTTGGGGATATTCTCGATGCGCTCGAAGCACGTGGTGCTCTGGACGATACGATTATTATCTTTACTTCTGATCACGGTGACTGCCTGGGTGACCATGGTCATTCACAAAAGTGGAATATGTATCAGTCAACCGTACGGGTACCGGCGATCGTTGCCGGGCCGGGTATTCCGGCAGGGCAATGTATAAAAGATAACGTAGCACTGTTTGACCTGGGGCCGACTATTCTCGAATTTGCCGGTGTTGCGGTGCCGCGATGGATGGAGGCAACCTCGCTGATGCCGTATTTCAATGGCGGCCCGGAACAGCCGCGTACCCGTGTATATGCAGAACATTCCAACGATGCACTGCTCACCGGTACTCGTTTTATGACCATGATTCTCGACGGTACTACAAAGCTTGTCCATTTTGTTGATGATGAAAAAGGCATGTTGTTCGATCTGGCTGCAGACCCCGATGAACAAAACAATCTCTGGGATGATCCGGCCCATACCGGGACACGTGACTGGTTGATAGACGAAATACTGAACTGGCGGCTTGAGAGCAGTATGCAATCACAGGGGTTCATTGATGCCTGTATCCGCGGTGCACACGCCATGATGTCACCGCCTCTGACACCGGCACGCGGACAGCATCGCGAGAGGACCAGATAGCATGGGCAGCATTGAACTCACAGCGGTGCAGAAAAGCTTTGGTGATGTCGAAGTCATCCGCCCGTTGAATCTGGACATCGAAGATGGCGAGTTTGTGGTCTTCGTCGGGCCTTCGGGTTGCGGTAAATCAACTTTGTTGCGCCTGATCGCCGGACTTGAAGATACCACCGCAGGCAGTATCTCTATTGACGGACAGGATGCTACCGATCTGCCGCCGGGCAAGCGCGGACTTGCCATGGTGTTTCAGTCATATGCGCTATACCCGCACATGACAGTGCGCAAGAATATCGCTTTCCCAATGCGGATGGCAAAGATCCCCCGGCAGGAGCAGGCTAAACGCATCGCAGCGGCAGCAGATGTTCTTAATCTGACCGATTACCTGGATAGACGACCGGGACAGCTGTCAGGCGGGCAAAGGCAGCGGGTCGCGATTGGCAGGGCGATTGTGCGTGAGCCGTCGGCATTCCTGTTTGATGAACCGCTGTCTAACCTTGATGCTGCATTGCGCGTGGGGATGCGTCTTGAAATCAGTGAGCTGCATAAGCGACTACAAACCACGATGATCTATGTGACGCATGATCAGGTCGAGGCAATGACCATGGCCGATAAGATCGTGGTACTGAATGAAGGGGTGATCGAGCAGGTCGGCAGTCCACTGGAACTCTATCGCTCACCACGGAATCTGTTTGTCGCCAGTTTTATCGGCTCACCGATGATGAATATCATTGAGGGCGAAATGGCAGACAGTCATCAGGCATCTGCAATTGGTGTACGGCCTGAGCATCTTTCGCTGTCAACCGATAGTGGTCTATGGCAGGGGAAGGTAGGTGTTGCGGAACATCTGGGTAGTGATACTTTCTTTCATGTGCAGGTTGAAGGATTACCCAAACCGCTGACCGTGCGCGCACCGGGTGATGTTGAATTGCAGTATCAGGATACGGTGTTTGTCACACCCGAAAAAACTAATCTGCATCGATTTGACAGCAGTGGATTGCGCATCGACTGAACCTTACAAATGCTTTGTCAGTTTCAGATCGTAACCTGCTGAGCGTACTGTGATTGCTTGTCACTCGCTTGTCAGTGAGTTAAGCCGTCGGGTAATTAGCATTCACCGTCAGGCAGGTACTTTGCAAGTTCCGCTGCAGTCGGTGCTGACGGGTCACAATAGGAGCCGGTAATCGATCCGCCGTTGTCAGTCAGTGTGTAGACAATCCATGAGCGATGTCCGAAAGCGCTGGTACGTGGTAACACCTGTACTCGGTTTCCATGCACGTTGGTTTGCTCAATAATGTCATTTGAATACGTTGTTCGGGTTACGTTGGCGTAGGCCTGGAACTCGGGCTCCAGCGGCCATCTTCTATTCAGTGTGTAATAGAGCTGTGACTTTTTGGTCAGTTCATTAGTCAGTAGTACGATTTCGCTCATTCTCGATTTGCTGACGTAACTCTGGTATGCCGGAATAGCGAAGGACGACAGGATGCCGATGATCGAGATGACGACCATGACTTCTATGAGTGAAAAGCCGTTATGTCGCATCATGGGGTCTAAGTCCGCGGGTAATGTATCAAACTGGGCTGGGAGTACGTGCTTACAGCGACAACTGCTGCCTGACTGAAGATTGTCATGCGCAAGGGAGTTGTCGGCTTGTTCGGTATTTCATTGAGTGTCAGCTCTGTTGACTGAGTGCTGAAAGTAATTAACAGATCGCGAATCGACTTAGCAGCTCAAGCGGCAGCAACTGATTTGTTTTTTTATTGTTCTCCCTCGCAGATCAATGGTTTCAGAAATCAACCTATAGTCGGGCAACTTTGTCGAGTTTAGCCTTAAGTATTGAATGTCCCGGTGCTGAGCGGGCTTATAAACCATAGCGATTTACCGGCATTTAGATGATTTTGACTGTAGTCACCTGCCAGAGCCTTATTCAAGGAGCACACTATGATGAAAAAATTGATTGTCCCCAAACTGGTAGCAGGCCTGGTTGCCACGCTATTGGCAGCGCCGGTAGCAGCTGACTCCTGCACACAGGATTTTGATTTTGTCAGCCCGATCGGCCACGGTAAGGCTGCATCCTCGCAGGCGACGCTTAAAAAAGCATTTGGTGCCTCGGCTAAGGGTGATTTCGATACTTTTATGGCGGCAGCTGCTGACCCGTACATTCAGCACAGCCCTGATTTACCCGATGGCTGGAAGCCGGTGTGGGATCTGCTCCAGAATCGAGAGGAGGGGTTCTCTTCAAAACAGATCGGTTGGCTGGGCGAAAACGGGTTTCTCGATAACGGTAACTACCTGGTGATGTTTCGCGAGGTAGATCATGGTGATGGTCCTTCCAAAAAATTTGATCTGCTCTATTTTGATGACGACGGACTCTATGCCGAGCATTGGGATATGGCGGAAGCAATGGCAGACAAAACGGTCTCAGGCCGTTCTGAAACCGGTGCAGATGCCCGCTTTACAGATAATCCGGTGCAATACGATCAGAGTATTGAGGAAGCCAATCGACGCATGATTGCGTCAATGATTAACCTGGCCTGGAATGGGGAGCAGGTTGCGACAGCACTGAGTCTGTATGCTGATCCGGATTACGTTCAGCACAACCCGTATATTGCTGATGGCATCCAGCCGTTAACCGAACGCGCCAATGCGGGAAAGTTGCCTCAGCGGTGCTATGACATTAAATTCATCCTTGCACAGAATGATCTCGTCTGGGTGTACTCCAAAGTCACCGAAAATGATGCGGTCAATGCGGTGGTGGATATGTTTCGTGTACGTGATGGCAAAATGGTAGAGCACTGGGATGTGTCTCAGGCGGTACCCGATGACATGCCGCATGATAATGGCATGTTCTGAAGCGAGTATCGAAACGTTACTCACTGTGAGACGGGCAGCGGATAACACCATTACTCGCGTTCAGTAAACCGGCTGTCGTCAACGCAGGTTTGACGGCAGCAAATTTTTTGTAAGGAGATGTGTCGATCCCATGAACAGCATCGAGTCGTTGTTGCTCAGTTGAAAGCTGCAGTGGACCGGCCCATTGCTGAAATTGCCGTTGCAAGCGCATTGTCAGAACCACCAAATAGTGGCGCGTGATCATACTGCAATGGGTTGTCGGCCGTTTATCGCAATGGTACTGAATTGAGTGATGGCGCCAGTCGGTTGCGCCAGGTAGCACGTGTGGCGGGCGGGATTGCTGCGATTCGGTTTTTGCTTTCGTGCGGATCACTGAGCAGATCGAACGCGTACTCTTTTC
>JAHDHK010000013.1:0-9756 GCA_020631335.1 Chromatiales bacterium | reverse complement strand
GATCCAGTACTTCCAGCGATAATCATCTGCAGAAAAATCGATAAGCCCGAACTCGTCTTTGTGCTCGAAAAGAACAAACTGTCTGGCAGGTACTTCGTTAAGCGGCAGTCCCTGCCATCTGGATGGTTTAGGTAATTGCAGTTCGGACAATATACTGGCGGCAATATCTATCTGGGCTGCGGCAGGCTGAGGGTCGTATTGCCTGCCGGTATGGCCGTAACGAAGCAGAATCAGGGGTACCTGAATAACCGGCTGGAACACGCCGTTCGCGTGCGAATAAAGTTGGTGCTCACCGAGCATTTCACCATGGTCACCGGTAATCAGGATAAGCGCGTCTTCAAGGTAGCCGCGTGACTCGAAGATATCGACAGCGCTGGCGAGTATCGTATCCAGCTGCAACAGGCCGTTATCATAATGATTGATTACCTGGTTGGTGTGTTGTTCATCGTTTTTCCGGAACACCGGTGAGCGGTAATAGTTGAATGTGGGGGTCCACTTTTGCATGTCCGGTGCACGGGTGCCCATCGCATGGGTAGACATCAGATGTAACTGGATATACTCCGGTGTGCCGTCCCATTGATCCAGTGATTGCAGTTGTTTAAGTAATGCGTAGTCGTCATTGGCATAGCCTTCGGCAAAAGTGCCATCCCAGAACTGATCTACTTCACCCAGCCATTCTTTCAGTCCATAGAAGTTGGTGTGATCACCCCCGAGAATTAAACGCTGCCGATAACCGTGCATGGCGAGTACTTCACCCAGTGACAGATCATGGCGTGAGACACTGTGCGCGTATTGTGAGCGGGACAACGATATCAGGCCGCAATACGATTCAGCGCATGATGTGGTAATCGTGCCACTGTAGGCGAGTGCATCGGTGCCGGCGAGTTTGTCGAGGTTAGGTGTGGTTTTTCGATCTGCACCAAACAGGCTCATGCGGTTTGGTCGCAGCGCATCGGCCACAATCAGAATAATGTTTCGAGTCGGGCGTGCCGCCGTGGGGGTGTAGGCGTGCCGATCGGCCAGTGCGAGTTCGTTCTGGTGTACACGCTGTTGTCTCGAATTGCCTGACCTGATTCCGATAGCGTCTGCGTTAAATGTCAGTGTCAGTGGCTCGCCCTGATAAGCGTATCTTGCGGTCGACAGATCGATCATCGCAAACGCGGTAAAAATAAACCCGCAGGCTACAGTGATTATGCGTAGTGCAGTTGACGCGTTTCGGGTAACAATACTGACCCATGGTTTTGTCTGCCTGATGACCAGTACACAGATAAAAAACGCGCATGCCAGAAACCCACCGAGGCCTGCGATCACTTCAAGCCGGCTGAGCTGTAAGGCAGCCATTAATTCGTCAGCATGCTGCAGGTAGGGCAACAGCATCGGGAGTGTCGGCGTTCGACCCCAGAAGGAGTATCCGGTCAACGTCAGGATGTAGAACGCGGTCAGTGCAGCGAATGATAGTGTGTAGATCACCATGCACGCGCTGCTAAACCTCGTACCCAATAACAGCCTTAGCGCTGCCAATCCCACTGCCAGACGTCCGATCATCCACAAATGCGGGATGACTGCGCTCCAGCCCCGGTCAAAAATTAAGGCGCTCGTTAACAGGAATAATGCGGTGGGTATAAACCACAGCAAGCTTTCCAGCAGCAAAGAGGTTACAGCGGTGATGGCCCTTTGGCGATGCTGGCCGGGCACAAGAGGGGAAGTGGCTGTCAGGAGCTGCTCATTCATACGGTGTTGAGGGCAGTCGGTCGGACTGCCGATCGGGTGCCATGAGGCGGGGTTGCTTTCTCGCGTTGAGGTGACCTGACGCTGCACCATCGCAGCAGGCGACGGGGTACCCGTCATTATGAGCAAGCTGCATACCGTTGACGCCGATGGTGCATGACCATCACCCTGCACCGGTCTCAAACTGTGGCCAAAAGCGGAGGAGCTGCAAAAGCAGGCTGCGGGCGTTTTATAGGCAATCAGGGGGTGAGTGAGCGGTTATTGCCGGTACTGTACTTGCTGAGGCGTCAGGTTTGCTTTGGCGCGTGGCGCGTGAATGCGGCGAACGGCTGTACACGCTGAGCACTGTTGCGCTCATCACATTGGTTTGGCACGACAAAACGGGGGGTGGGCCGTTTCGCAGGCTGTTGAAAAACTATTGCGCTGGTTATTGCGTTGGGTCTGTTAAGTTCACCCCCGAACGCCGGCCCGGTATAAATGCACATTTATACCCCCTTGCCTGCACTTTTTCGGTTGCTCTTGTAAGCGGCGGTCAGGGGCCTTGTCAGGCTGTCGCTCATACCGTTTTTCAACAGCCAGTTAGACTTCTGCCACCTGATCCTGACCGATCATAAACACCCTGTCCTGCGGTTCACGTTTTATTGGGTGCCCGCCGGTAAACTCTCCGAAGGCGGGCAATACGGCATAGCTTTGACGGAACCAGAATACCGGCGTTCGAAGGCTGTGGTGTCTGCCGGATTTCAACCGGTGTACCGGGTGGATGTGTCCGGCAATGACGTAGCTTGTGTGATGAGTGACTGGTTCGTGCGTAAACACAAAAGGCGGATCGGGTAGTGAGTGATGCCACTGCAGATTTGCCTGCACGTTGTCTCGCGCTTGTTTACTGTCATGATTGCCGATAATCACTTGTACACTCAGTGTGCTGCGTTCTGCCAGAAGTGTTGATAACAATGGTTGCCACAACTCATTGTGATGTGGCGTGGCGTGCAGCAAGTCGCCAAGAACAAGCAGGCGTTCGGCAGCGCTGTTATCGACGTTGTGCATTAGCTTGCTTAATGTGGCTTCACTGATACCCCCGGGGACCGGAATGCCGGCGCGCGAAAAGGTATATTCCTTACCCACGTGAATATCTGCCGCCAGTAAGGTGCTGCGTGCAGGCCAGTAAATGACTCTGTCGGGATGCAGTAGTAGCTGTTCACCCTGGCAATCAATACTGACGCATTGATCAATGAATTCACGGTTCATGACTTCAGAGTTTTTCCTGCTTCTTTTTCGAGTGACTTCAGCATGCGGTCAATACGAGTCTGGAATGACTCTGATGAGTATGTCTGGCTTTGTACGCTTTCCGCCCACAAAGGAAATGCCAGTGGTGTGAGTCTTTGTGGTGCAGTGATGTGCCATTGTTTACCGGCAATATCGCGCAGCGATTTTTCCAGGCGCTGAACTTCGAGCTGTTGTTCGAGGACTTCGCGTCTGGCCTGCTCCAGCAGCAGGTTGTGTTCGTCATAATTCTGAAATACGTCGAACAGTAAACCACTGGATGCCTGAACTTGTCTGGCTGATTTTGATTTCCCCGGGTAACCGTTAAACACCAGTCCGGCGATTCTGGCAATACCACGGAACTGTCTTTTAGCGATTTCGCCGCTGTTTACTGAGGCGAGAATATCGCCAATAAGGTTGTCTCTGGTGAAATAAGGGGTAAGCGCGTCCCTGGTCAGCGGGAGGTGTCTGCTCAGTGGTTCAGGGCTTTGCAGCTCAAAACCATAGTCATTCACCTGCAGCGTGATCGTGACCGGAAAGTCGCACGATAGTCTTTGTGCCAGCAGCATGGCCAGTCCCTCGTGTACGAGTCTGCCTGCAAACGGGTAGCAGAACAGGCTGTGACCCTCACGAGTGTTAATGCTCTCTATCAGAAAGTCGCGTGGTCCGGGAAGTACCGACCACTGCTGCTGCAGTTGCAGCATACTGCCGACGGATTCGAGCTCCGGCGTGTTAAAGCGGTTGTTCTGCCATTCGTGCAGTGTCGTCAGCACGCTTTCAGCAAGTTCTGTCGATATGGGCATCTGGGTACCCATCCAGCGTGGTACTGCGGTACTTCTTCGGGTAGCGGTTTTTACCTGTGCCGTCATGTCGCGCACGCGAATCAACTCCAGATGCCTGCCTGCAAATTGAAACGTGTCACCGGGTTTTAACCTTGCGATGAATGACTCTTCAGTGCTGCCCAGTCTTTTGCCGCGTTGAAACGCCACATTGATTTGCGCATCACTGGTAATCGTACCTATGGACATGCGGTGGCGTTGTGCGATGGTTTTATCCACTACTTTGAATACGCCTTTATCTACAATCACTTTGTGAAACTGCGGGTAACCCTGTAGTGCCTGTCCGCCCCGGGTAATGAAATCGAGTACCCATTGCCACTGTTCGTCGGTGAGATCTTTAAAGGCCATGGTGGTTCTGACTTCGGCCAGCATGTCATCTTTGTGAAAGCCGCACCCCATCGCTATAGTGACGAGGTGCTGGCTTAACACATCGAGGCTTAGTGTTGGAGATTGTCTGCCTTCGATGCGCTTTTGCTGCAGTGCCTCGCGTACTGCAGCGATCTCGACAAGCTCGAAGGCGTGAGTAGGTACGCAGGTGACGGTTGATATCGCCCCCGGCTGGTGGCCGCTTCTGCCGGCGCGTTGCAGCAGGCGTGCTACGCCTTTCGGGCTGCCAATCTGTATCACCTGATCAACCGGACTGAAGTCAACGCCCAGATCAAGCGAAGAGGTACACACCACACAACGTATGTCGCCTGTCCGCAATCGGGATTCTATTTGTGCTCTGAGTTTTTGATCCAGTGATCCGTGATGCAGTGCGAGCTGATCGACCCATTGCGGGTTGTGTTGTTGCAGTGCCTGGAACCATAGCTCTGCCTGTGATCTGGTGTTGGTAAATACCAGCGTACTGTTGGACTTTGCGATCACCGCTGAGACTTCACTAACCAGCTCGACGCCCAGGTGTCCGGACCATTTGAATTTCCGGCTGTTGTCCGGCAACAACGAATTGACCACAACGGATTTAGGGACAACGCCCTGTATCAGTTTTCCTTCTGCGCGGGTACCGATCAGTGTGGTCATTGCCTCTGGCAGGTTAGCCAGTGTGGCAGACAGCCCCCAGACGCGAAGTGCCGGACTTTGTTTTTTCAGTCGGGCGAGGCAAAGTTGTAACTGCACCCCGCGCTTGCTGCCAAGCAGTTCATGCCATTCATCTACGATAATGGTGTGCAGGTGGTTAAACAGGCTTTCGTCATTGTTGTGGCTCAGCATGACGGCCAGGCTTTCCGGTGTTGTGATTAACGTGAAGGGAGGTTTGCTGCGCTGACTGGTCCGTGTGCTCTGGCTGGTGTCACCGGTGCGTGCCTCAATGCGAATATCTGCCTGTAGTGCAACAGCCGATTGCTGTAACTGCTCGCAGGTGTCTGCTGCCAGTGCCCGTAACGGCGTGATCCATAACACTTGCAGTCCGGTCGGTGGTTGCGGCTGCGTAAGTGCCGATTGCACAACGGCTAGCCAGACGGCATAGGTTTTACCGCTGCCGGTGGGAGAGTGAATCAGCCCCGATTGCTGCTGGTGCCAGGCATCCCATGCGTTGCGTTGAAAGTCGAAGACGCGCCATTGGTTGTTGGTAAACCATTGTTCTGTGCGATGTATGGCAGCGGCGATATCATCGACGGGCCGGTGCTTGATTTTTATGGCGGGTGCTTTGCGTGCAGCCGGTGTAGCGGCCGGTGTCTGCTGTTTTCGTTTTGCCGCAGCTTTACGTCGCAGCTGTGCGGTCAGTGCTCCGGGTTGTGCGGGTCTGACTTCACCGGTAATTTTTGTTTCCGGCTTGTTACTGCGTTCAGTCATTACTGATCATCTGCTTTACACAGGCCAGTGTGTCGGCATCTTTTGCGGCCAGGTCATGACGCCAGCGCGCGATGCGCGGGAAACGTACGGCAATGCCCGACTTGTGACGCGTGGACAGGTTAATTCCTTCAAACGCAAGCTCGAATACCTGTTCTGCAGTTACCGAGCGCACCGGGCCGAAGCGTTCAACGGTATGTTTTCTTATCCACTTGTCGAGCTGGCTGATTTCTTTGTTGTCGAGTCCTGAGTATGCCTTGGCGATAGGGACCAGTGTGTCTCCGTCCCATACGCCGAAGGTGTAGTCGGTATACAGATTGGAGCGTTTGCCGTGACCCGCCTGCGCATACAGCATGACCGCATCGACAGTGTAGGGATCTATTTTCCATTTCCAGTAGTCACCGCGATTGCGACCGGTATGAAAAGGTGCTGAAACCTGTTTTAGCATCAGTCCCTCGACAAGACGCTGACGTGATTCACTGCGCTTTTCTGCCAGTGCTTCCCAGTCCGGACTGTCAATACACTCAGAAAGGCTCAATCGGCAGTCTGCAGAGCTTACGAGTCTTACTGCATTAATGATGCTTTCAAGGGTGGTGCGACGCTTTTTAAACGGTTGCTCTCTTATATCGACTCCGCCGGCTTCCATGCAGTCATAGGCCAGAAAAACACATGGTACTTCGGTGAGTAGCTTTTTACCGATTGTTTTCCTGCCGATGCGGCGCTGCAGTTCGTTAAACGGCATGACGCCGTGATCATTCCACGGCAGCACCTCGCCATCGAGTACGGTGCCGTCGGGCAGTGATGCTGCTGCCGTAACAATTTCCGGAAAGCGGGTGGTGATCAGCTCTTCACCTCGTGACCATAAAAAGGTCTGGCCGTCGCGTCTGATCAGCTGTGAACGAATACCGTCCCACTTCCACTCAGCCACCCAGTCGCTGATTTCACCCAGTGACTGTGGCTCATCTTCCAGCGGGGAGGCCAGACAGAACGGATAGGGTCGGGAGATGTCGGCGGCTCCGTCGTCTTCACTGATTAATGTTTTCCAGAAAGATTCATCGGGTGTCCAGTCGCCCATGAGTCTGTGCAGTATCACAGCTCGGGGCAGGTCGGCATGCTGCGCGACTGCACGGGCAAGCAAAAGTTGGGAGACACCTACGCGCAAGCCACCGGTAAGCAGTTTGTTAGTGATAAAGCATGACGCGTAACCCTGTGACTTCCACCACTGCACCACTTTGTTTTTCTGTGCGGTTTCGTCGAGTTTGGATAGTGCCCGTAGTTCATCTACCTGACCGGACAGGGATCCTTGAGTTGTATTTTCTGTTGCGCTGGCGATTAACAGTGCGATGGTTTCTGCAAGATCACCGACACTGCTGTAACAGTCGTCGACCAGCCACTGCGGCAGATCACTGCACTCGGCCAGCCACTGTCGCAGTTTTGCCGCGCCGATGAGTCGTTTTAGTCTTTTGCCGCTGAGAAAGTAGACTGCCCACGCGGCATCGGGGGGTGGGGCGTGTTTGAAGTATTCCACCATTGCCACCACTTTGGCGTTGGTGGAGGTGGTTTGATCGAGCGTCTGGTAAAGCCGACTAAACTCCTTCATGCCTCCGCCTCATCGCCTTCGCCGCTGTATTGCGTGTGGAGCTCGCGTGCGTTGATGCCTTGCTCTGTTAACAAACGAATAAGTGCGCCTGCCTGACCGTGGGTGGTGAGTACTTGTGAAGCACCGGTTTCTGCTATGGTTCGCAGCAATCCGTCCCAGTCAGCGTGGTCGGACAATACAAATCCCCGGTCGTATCCGCGTCTTCGCCGGTTACCGCGAATCCTCATCCAGCCGCTGCAGAAACCGGTGGCGGCATCCGGGAAGCGTCGCATCCAGGTGGAGCCGCCGGCACCGGGTGGTGCGATGATCAGTTCACCATCGTAAAGCTTCTTTTTATCGCGAAGATCTATCGGCACAGTAGGCAGCATGTTGATGCCGGCGTTGCGATAGATGTCGGTCAGCGGGTTGACTGCACCGTGCAGATACACCTGTTTGTCGGTGAAAGCAGTGAGCTCGCTGAGTACTCGCTGCGCCTTACCCAGCCCGTAGCAAAATAGTACACAGGGGCGGTTTGCCTGTTGCATTGACTGCCACCATTGCCAGATATCAGCGGCGATCTCATGCCCCGGTTGCCAGCGATAAACCGGCAGTGCAAAAGTCGCTTCGGTGATGAATGTATTGCACGGAACGACTTCAAAAGCTTCGCAGCTCGGGTCGTAGTCGCGTTTGAAGTCGCCGGTAAAAACCCAGACCTCGTTATTGTGTTCAACGCGAACCTGTGCGGAGCCCAGTACATGACCAGCGGGATGAAGCGACACCGTGACGTTGCCGAGCACAAACGGCTCGCCGAATTCCACCCCCTGAATATTGATGTCATCACCAAGGCGCTTTTTCAGTAATGCAACGGCACTGTTGGCTGCGTAGTATTTGTTCGCTACCTTTCGCGCGTGATCTGCGTGCGCGTGAGTAATTACAGATACGTCGGTCTGTCGGTACGGATCGATAGTAAAACCACCAGCTGCACAGTCGAGCCCGCGACGTGTGGCCTGAAGCAATGGAGGGTTGGCAGAGCCTTGGAAGGATGACATATCGCAGAGGGTGGCTGGCAGCAGGGATCGTGTCGGCAAGTGTGGGGATTATATCCTCGCCCATACAACGCTTACGACTACCTGCGGTGATTGGATTCCCTTAAGCGGCTTTGTGTCGCCTCTATGTTTGTGCTTTTCTACTGACGAGTTGCGTGAAATGCCGCCGAGGCACGTTGTGCATTCTCTGCGCGTTCGGCAGTTAATGGATGTGTCGAAAAATATCTGAGGGTCTCATTGTCGGTGTCGTCATCTGCACCGAGTTTGCGAATAATCTGAGCAAAATGCCCGGGGTCGATGCCCGCCTGTGTCATTTGAGTAAATGCGTAGTTATCGGCTTCCAGTTCCTTGCTGCGTGAGTAGCTTGCCTGCATCAGAAACACCGGCACCGATACGGCCATATCTCCCAGTGCTGTCGTGTCGCCGAATGCAATGGTAACCATGGCTGAGACTGTGGATGCACTGAGTACCTGCTGCATGCCGTGTCGTCGTTCAACATGTCCGATCTCGTGATACAACACTGCTTCAAGTTGCCCGGGTCGGGCCATGTTGACAAAGGCATCGGTCACAATAATTTCACCGCTCGGTAGCGCCATGGCGTTGGGCATTCCGTGCATGCGTCGAAAGTAGAGACGATAGTTGAATTCGCTTTGCGGCAGTGAATTCACCAGGATCTCAAAGCGTCGGTGTACTTCGGTCTGTTGCGCGATGTCTATCTGTGACGGTGAAAAGTAAAGTCTGTCCAGAGTTTTCAAGGCACCTGTTGAGACTATTTCCATCGCATTCACCGGCAGCCTCATGGCAATGTGGGCGGCTGCTGCGGGTATACCCCAGCGGAAAATGCAAAAGACGATTAACGGCAGTACCACCAATGCCGGCAATGCCAGTCGCCAGCTGCTTTCCAGTCGATGCAGCCATTTCGATGAGTGGTTTTTTGTGTCTAACACTCGATCTATGGCAGCATTATCCGTTGATACGAACGCTGCACCATCCGGCCAGGTAATGTGCCTTGCAATGTTGCCTACTCTGGGGCTGATGGTCAGTTCATCAACGGCACCGGTTCGTTGATCCGTTGCCGGGGATTCGAGCTGGTAGCGATTGTTGTTCAGTACCAGGCGGGCATCAGAACGAGACGAACTGTTGGGGGGATAATACTGGCCGGTGATGGATGCCATAGGGAAAGGGAATATCCCGGCCACAGAATTCGTGGCCGGGATCATTAGACCTCCAGCGGTTTATGGAGACAGATAGTTAAAAAAGTTCATGGAGTAACACTGAGGTTCACGGTGATTTACGACGAATAATCCGGTGACAGAACTATGCAGTGTAAGAACCATGAGTAATAACCGCTAGAAGCCGGCGGCAATATCCATATCAAAGGCGTCACCGATTTCATCACCGATGGCGGATACTGCCTGACCTTGCTCTGACACAAAATGCTCGGCATTGTGTCTGGAAACGACCTGTGTATGTGCTGCCATGAAACGCGCCTTTCTGATCGCAGCCCATGGATAGG
>JAHDHK010000279.1 GCA_020631335.1 Chromatiales bacterium | reverse complement strand
TAGCGATCCGAGCTGTCTTGAGACCGATTTTGGTATATCACCTCTGACTGGGTGGGCCCCAGCCCGGTACTCATCAAATGCCCATGTTTCCTGTACGTCAAGGTGAATAGATTCGTTTGTTGCGACCGGTTTAGCTACTGGTAATCCGGCACTATAAAGTTGGTTTCTAATCTGATAATCAGATTCGTAGTTTACTGTTTTCCCGACGTTCGGGTTTGCAATTTTGAGAACGTAATCTGATCGATCAGTGACAACATGATATGCCACACTTGTCGCGCCTGACGCCAAATGCTTTGTGCTAAAGTACACTTCGCCAAGCTCTTTGCTTATGCGAATCGATAAATATTCAGCGCGTGTCACCAGCGTTCCTATGGGACTTAGCCACAAGTCGGTCAGTTATAGAATGTCCGTTGATGGCTGAAAACAGCGGTTGGAGATCTGAACTGGAAACCATTTTCAGTGCTGAGTTACCAATTTCGTTATGACTGTACTGAAGAATGCTGTTAATCAATCGTTGCGACAAGCGTGAAGGTGCCTGGCAGTTGGTTATTCTCTGGTGACGGTTCTTCCACTAGCTTGTTAATTCTGAATCCGCATTCGGCGAAACTTGTTACTATTTCACCGAGGTTCCAGCGTCGAAGCAGGCTAGCAGGGATATCGCAGCCACTCAGGAATTCTTTGTAAGGAGTTGCCGCAGATTCAAGGCCAGCAAAGAAGTAGTCACCACTCAGCGTAATATTAGTTTCATTGATATCTATAGCTTTCTTAATTAATGGGTGAAACTCGTTCAAAACGATAATGCCAGTCGGCTTTAAAAGGTTTGCAAGCGCACGAGTAAAATGACTGAGATCATTGAAGTAGTGCAAGATACCAAGCTCCATGACCGCATAATCGAACCGAACATCCTGATTCTGTGCGAGTTTAAGAAAATCGCCCACTTTGTACTCGATGTCGACACCTGCGCACTCTGCCAATTCCATAGCATAGCGCCTATTTGGTTCAGAGATATCCAGCACTGTGACTTTAGCACCGAGCAGCGCCAGAGAAACAGCAATGCGTCCATGGGAGCCTAGTGGATTGACGATATTCTTACCCGGTAGATTGTTGAGGTACGGAAGTAGTCTCCTCAGTTTTTGATTTGGGTCACGTACCAGTTCATTAGCTGCTGAAGCGGGCAACCCGTAACCAGAGACCCATGCTTCGTAAGACTGAGATTCCCAAGCGGTTCGGTTGATATTTGTCATTTGCTCATGATTCATCAGTAGATTCTACCTGAATCTATGCTGCTTATTGTACTGATGACCACGGTTGGTCCATTGGCTAATGGCTAGTTGTCATTCATCTATGATGGGTTTAAACATTTGAACCGGAACATTTGACTGTCTAATTTTTATAATTATGAGGACTGCTGGTTCTTCATGTTCAGTCATCCCTTCGGGGCAGTTGACGCGACTACTGCAATTTCTTGTACATCAGCTTTGGCAGCTTTCAATTGCTTAACGGTAAGCCGATTCGGATTGCGCTTCATTGGACTTAGCCATCCTCTTGCTTCAGCCGGTTTCTATTCTATGCAGTGATCCGTGGTGGAAATGTCGGATGCATTAGGCAGGGTAGTGCAGTGGTTGATTCACAGCGAAAGCCGACTCCTGGGCAAAATGGATCGCTAATATCTGCCACTTCACTGCATTTCGGACTTTGGTATCCACGGTTACAGCATTGCTTCGGGTATTATCTCTACCTCATGGTTTATGAATATTTCTTTACATAAAGGTGATAGCTGGCGTATGCAGGCTACTAATCGTCATATTGCTCGATCACAACCCGGGTATCAGGTAGAAGTTCCAGCATTCCGCCATCTGCCGAAACCACAACGGTGTTTTCCAGCTCTTCGTTAGTGACAAAGCAGAATAATTCGACTTCTCCAGTAACGGGCTGCCAGCCGTGGCAGTATTCATCTCTTAGCCATAGTGGTATGTCGGGGTTGTTTTCGAGAATCAAAAAATCCTCAACCATTGGAGGCAAGCCGGTGATGGTTACATCATTAAACCCAAGCTCGGTGTACGCGGCTTCAATATCCTGTGGCGAAATATATAGTTCATATATTTCTTCGTTGAGTGAAGCCAGTTCTTCACAGAAAAATTCGGCAATCTCCTCACACTCATCATATATGAGCAGATAACCTTCTTCGTCGTAGACCTCCTGCAGGTAGCTGTCGTTCTCGTCGGCAAAGTCCCGGTTATAGGCAAATGCGTTGTTTTCGGTTGCCTGGCCGGTTATATGGTAGTTCTCTACTCTCGCGTTGTAATAGATCTCACCGGTGTCAGCTGTTCCGGCGGTCAGCTCAAAGCTGTCAGAAGTAGCCGTTCCACCCCCGTTAGAAAGCTCGCGCTGCACAGTCAGTCTTTGTCCGGCAGCATTGTTCTGATAGTTGTACCGCGTTGTGGCGCTGTCGGATTGGGCATCGACCAGTTCATAGGTAACCTGATCATAGTCAGTATTCCAGTGTAGCTGAAGCTCACTGCCTGCCAGCAGGTGGTCGGTCGAAGTGGTGAGCGTATAATTGTCAGTTGCGGTGGCGGGTAACTTCAGTGAGGTTCTGTTGAATCTAACCTTGCTTCCTTCCAGTGAATGATAAAAGCTGCGTAATAGTGTTGTGTCTGCGGATTCAATGATCAGCTCGACTGGTGTTGCAGCGTTGGCGGTTTGATGCACCGCTATCATTTGTGAGGTGGTGTCGTCGCTGTAAGTGGCTTCTATCTGACCAGCTGGTATGTCGCATTCTTTCCCGTTCAGGAATTGATCGAAACAGTTTCTGATCAGGTCATCTAACTCACTTTCCAGGAGGATCAGTATCTCCTGCACCGCTATGCGTGTGGTGTCGATTTCCTGTAGTGAGTCACTCATCAGTAACCAGCTTTTGGATTCGGTTTGAGGCTGCACCGTAGACTGCGTCGGCTCGGTGGTCGTCTGATCCGATGTGGAGCTGCTGCTTTGAGTCGTTTTCTTTTTTATTGTGTCGGGTAACAGCGGACTTATTTTTTTCGGCAGTCTCGGTATTTGTGTGGTGGATGCCGAAGGCCCTGTACTGGTGCCTACCAGTCCGCCGTCGCATCCTGTGGCAAGCGCAAGCGTGGCCAGCAACATTGACAGAATCAACAGGTGTCGCATCACGATTCGTCCTGATCTAAACGTTGTTTAAAGAAGTACAGACCCAGTCCGGCCCGGTTGCGGCCCGAGCCTTCAACCTTCGGGTTGCTGTCACGGTCCTGAGTGGCAAAAAACCGGTTGAGGTCGTTCATGAATGTCATTGCCTTTTCACGACTGGCCAGCTCTATATACTCCAGTGTTTCATCCGGCAGGTTGTTGTACACCACGCTGAGCTGCAATCGACGTTCATGCTCTTCACTGCTCAGGTTGTGATCCAGTGTCTCCAGCAGATCAGCGGTACAATCCCCCAGTATGTACTGAAGATCTTCCATACTGCCCAGTGGGATAAAGGCTTCGACCAGTAGATCCACTTTGTTGTCTGTACATTGCACCGCACCCACCCGCATCAGCTCATCAAGTACAGCTCGCGGGGTGACATCTCCCCCGTGTGCCGCGACGAGTTCGGCAAACTCGCCATCGATGGTGAGTTGCCTGGCGCTGCCGTTTTTGCTGAATTTAATATCGCTTTGCCAGGCACCGATGATTTGTGCTGCGCGATTTCGATGGCCGATGGCCGGTGCCGCTTCGATCGGGTGCTTCAGTATTCGCGCGACTTCGTGCCGGTGGATACCTGTGAGGACGGATACTCTCGATGAGGACTGTTTTCTGCCCGGCACGGCAAAGTCTTCATTGGCGACTTCAACATACGCACGCTTTGCCAGTGCAGTGAAGTCTGCATAGGCGATACCGTTGCGCAGCAACAGACGCGCAAGAGGTTTCAGCAGCTTTGACAGCGCTGCGGTGATTGCGCTCTGCTTATTCTCCATGGCGGGTTGATTCAGTTTGTTGTCTCACAATTGGTGTTATCGAACCAAATTGGTAAAGGTTTAATTTTCGCGGACGTTAATTCGGATGAATTTGGTGAAAAAACACCAATTCAATCTTTCTGCCAACACGGGACTCACCATGAAAAAGAATCACTCACTCGCTCTACTGAGTGTCATTACCTCAACGCTGTTGATTGGATGCGACGGGGATCTGGACCTCGCCGGTCCGGCCGGGACCACCCCTGAAAATCAAAATCCGCAGACGAATGCAATGAACATGCGCATGCCGAAAAGTCTGCAGTCATCTGATGATTCGCAGGATTCTGATGGAGACACTACAGATAGCCCGGCTGATACGCCGGCAGCCTCGAAGCAGACGGTTGATGAAGTCGAACTTATTGCAAACTCACTCGACTCGGCGGTGGTCGGCGCACCGAGTCAGGCATTGACGCTCGGTGCTGAAATGCTGGAAGAGCGCGTTGAGTTTGCACAGCACGCGCTTAACGATATCGATGGTGTATGGGAGCAGATTACTTCTTATTGTGCCTCTGTCACTGAAGGGGCTGAGTGTTCGATTCCCGCCGGCACTTTGACACTTGCAGATGATGACACGCAAGCGCCGGAAGCCCTGGACGGTGAAGTGATCTATCAAAGTAAACCTGATGATACCTATGCACATTCCGTTATTTTTAAGATGGATAGCGACTATTCGCACGCAGAGCAGATCCGCTGGAATGATGATCGAAGCCTTATTGCAATGAGTGTCGACAGCAGCTGGACAGATGAAGACGGAACAGGCATGCAAAGCAGTGTTATGCAATATACCGCCAGTGATGATGGTGATCGAATCTCTCTGCGTGATGAATTTTCGATGGGTCAGGAACAATTCACCGACATCCAACAACTGCATGAGCTGAATGATGGCTTAAACGGTGTTGAAATAAAAACTGAATTCAGCTGGTCGGACGGCTATACCAGTGGAAACTGGCAGTCACAGGCAGTTGCTAATGATGAAGGTGGCAAGCTCGTGACCACATCTTCTTTTGACGATGAAGATCTTGTTCTGCATGCCAGAGAGTCGTTTGATGCCGATGGTGAACTGATATCAAGCGAATACTGTGAGCAGACACAGGGTGTTGACTGCAGCGACCCTGCCAACTGGAACCCGGTGGACACAGGCAATGATGCTCAATGGAATGATATCGATTTGGAAGCAGCCGGCGAAGATCTGGAACTGGCCTTTGAGAGTGTATGTGAGCTGATGGATATCGAAGAAGCGGAATGTGGCTTCAGTGAATCTGACATGTCAGTCCTTGAGGGTGCGGCTGATATTTTCGATAACACAGCAGATGTGACGGTCTACCTTTGCGTTGAAACCGGTGAAGATGAAATGACCTGCCGCAGCGGTGATGGAGAAGCAGCCGAGTTAACTCTGGAAAGCAGCATGGATGGTGTCGATTCGATCGGCTCCGCCGCGCTTGCTTCGGGTGATTTCTCTGACGAAGCGGCTGAAGCACTGTGTGTTGACTGTGACGGAGAGTCAGTCAGTGAAGAAGCGTTCCAGAACCTGCTTAACAACGCCGATGTCGTCGACATGATTGACGCAGCTGAACTCGCCGAGATTGACCTGGGTGATATAGATTCGCTTGAGTCTATCGAAGATCTGGAGTCTTTTTTCTTTGAATGCGATCTGGATGGTAGCGAAGGATGTACTTCTGACAGTTCGAATATTGTCGAATTGGATCAAAGCGATATCGAAGCACTGGGTGACAGCGAGTATTGTTTTGCCATCAATGGTGATGACGAAGACGATCTCTCGCAGGTATTCGACGCTGCCGAAGATGGTGAGGCTGGTTATTGTGTGTCTGCCGCAGAATTGGCGGAATCCGAATAACGCTCACAGTAATCTCTCTAATAAATACGTTTGCGCCGGTGCTTACCGGCATTGATCAGGCGGGCATTGTTGCCCGCCTGTTTTTTTTGCCCGCCGGTTTTGTTCATCTGTTAGATAGTTCCAACAGCGGCACCTTTTACACCGGCGACGGTGGCCGTTATGCCGATCGGCAGATCCGCATCGCAGATCACTCGCTCTCGCCGGCAAACAATGGTATACGTGTCGGCATTCTTCCTTGAACCGGTCCGGACTTTACGCTGTGAATATACCTCCTCAATTTGACCTGTCGCATTCGCAGATACTGCAGGACTTCCTTGATCCTCCGGGCAATCTCGAAGAGGCGATGACCTACAGCGAAGCTGCCGGATTTTTATTTGTTA
This sequence comes from Chromatiales bacterium, assembly GCA_020631335.1. GTDB lineage: Bacteria > Pseudomonadota > Gammaproteobacteria > Granulosicoccales > Granulosicoccaceae. The sequence goes on along the minus strand of JAHDHK010000279.1, from coordinate 1,261 downwards.
TCGCCTGTGCGCCCGAGATGATTAATCCTTCTGAGTGGCTGCCGCTGGTGCTTGGTGAGAGTGGTTTCGATGACACGCAGCCTGAGCGTGTGCAGGAAATTGTCGGATCATTGATGTGTCTGTACAACGAACTCAACCGTCAGGTGCAGGAGAGTGATGTATCGCTACTGCCCGGCTGTACCTTTGACGAGGTCACTGAGAATAATTTCGAACCCGACGCCCCGATGAGCCAATGGTGTCAGGGCTTTATCGCGGGGCAGCAGTGGCTCGAAGAAATGTGGGATACCTATTTGCCGCAGGAGCTGGATGAAGAGTTCGGTGCACAGCTGATGGTGCTGAGCTTTTTTGCCACTAAGTCGACCGCAGCCGGGCTTCTGGCTGAATCCAATGATCCAGACAAACCCTTCCCGGAGTTTGCCGCCGGGGTGCTGGAGTATTTCCCGCTGGCGATGGATGGATTTGCCCGCATGGGTGGCGCTATTCAGACGGTGTTACGCGAGCAGGGTCCTCAGGCTGCACAACAGCCGGCACAAAGTAATAAGGTGGGCCGCAACGAGCCCTGTCCCTGCGGGAGCGGTAAGAAGTATAAAAAATGCTGTGCGCTGAAGCTGCACTAGTGTAAAGCTCAGGTACTTTTGTAGAGTGGTCTTTAGCTGTTACCTGTATAAAAAATTTATATCACGCATTTCCTGTTTATCGATAACAACAAGGCCCACGCAACGTGGGCCTGTATGGTCAGTTAAGTCGGTCAATTGAATAACCGCTTGGTTTACATGTAGTCCTGGTAGCTATCGCTTTCATGGATAAACGCCGAGACAATGGCATATACCGTGAAAGCAATGGCGGCGACCAGTATCAACATAACAATGGCCGGCTTATCGGCAAACGTAAAGTATGCCTCTGCGCCTTCCCAGCTGGTGATTGGACTTGCATTCATTTAGGTGTTTCCCGTTATCAGGCAGCTGAAGGTGCTGTTTGTGGATGAGTAGAGTTGGCAATGGCCGGTACCGCTTCCGGGTAGGCTGGCAGTGGTACTTCGACAATGTCGAGACCCACCACCTCAGCGCTGGCCGGCACCCGCAGTATTTTCATTCTGGCCATAATGAATGACACAACAAAGCCGGGGATAAAACCCAGTGCGGCCATCACAAAAGCACTTTTCAGCTGACCGAGGAAAGTAATATCGGGGCCGGCCACGTTGGGGAAGCCGCTGAAAATGCCCAGTCCCACGACACCAATTAAGCCGCCGACACCATGAACC